>DATLPT010000258.1:0-4902 GCA_035535635.1 Lapillicoccus sp.
GAACCACGCGTGGACCTCGAGGTTGCGCCGGTGCGCCTCGGCGACGGCGAAGGCCAGCGGGTCGTAGCCCGGGTCACCGCCCTGGGTTCCGGTCAGGTACTTCGACCACGGCTCCAGCGGCGAGGGCCAGAATGCGTCGGCGGTCGGCCGGACCTGGACGACCACGGCGTTGTAGCGGTTGGCGACTGCGAGGTCGTAGTAGGCGACAAGCTCAGCCTGCTGTTGCGCGGGTGAGAGCCCCGGGGCGCTGGGCCAGTCGATGTTCACGACCGACGCGATCCACATGCCGCGCAGGTCGGTCTTGTCGGCGCGCGGGTCGAGAATGCACGACGCGGGGATCGGCGCGGCCGTCTCGGCCCCGGCCCGCGGCGCAGTCCAGGCCAGGGTCAGGGTGGCGGCGGCTCCGCCCAGGACGGAACGACGGGTCGGCTGCATGATTCCTCCGCACTGAGACAATCCAAATTCATTAAGTTACGGCCGACCCCCGACCCATGGCAACCACCCGCCGGTATGCGTGTCGCTCAGTCCGTGCCGGCGTCCAGCGCCGAGCGCTCCTGCGCCTCGTCGAACTCGGCCATGTCGGTGTCGTCGAGGTCGGAGCCGGCCGCGATGGCCGACGCGCCGCCCGCCTCCAGCTCGCCGATGAGGGTGGCGGTGTGGCCGCCCACGAGCTGGCCTTGTGTCGCATACAGCTCCAGCTTGGAGCGGGTGTCGGCGATGTCGAGGTTGCGCATCGTGAGCTGCCCGATCCGGTCGACCGGACCAAACGCGGCGTCTTCCGTTCGCTCCATGGACAGCTTCTCCGGATGGTAGGAGAGGTTCGGTCCGCGGGTGTCGACGATGGTGTAGTCGTCGCCGCGCCGCAGCCGGAGGGTCACCTCGCCGGTCACCGCGCTGGCGACCCAGCGCTGCAGCGACTCGCGCAGCATCAGCGACTGGGGGTCGAGCCAACGTCCCTCGTAGAGAAGCCGACCGAGCCGGCGACCCTCCTGGTGGTAGGTCGCGATGGTGTCCTCGTTGTGGATCGCGTTGACGAGGCGCTCGTGCGCGGCGAAGAGCAGCGCCATGCCGGGGGCCTCATAGATGCCGCGGCTCTTGGCCTCGATGATGCGGTTCTCGATCTGGTCGGACATGCCGAGGCCGTGACGACCGCCGACGGCGTTGGCCTCGCGGATGACGTCGGCGGCGGTGTCGAGCCGGCGGCCGCCGACCGCGACCGGGCGGCCCTCCCGGAACTCGATCGTGACGTCCTCGGGAGCGATCTCGACCGAGGGGTCCCAGTGCTTGACGCCCATTATCGGCTCGACGATCTCGAGCGCGACGTCGAGGTGTTCGAGGCTCTTGGCCTCGTGGGTGGCACCGAGCATGTTGGCGTCGGTGCTGTAGGCCTTGTCGGTCGAGTCGCGGTAGGGGAGGCCGTGGGCGAGCAGCCACTCCGACATCTCGTGCCGGCCGCCGAGCTCGCCCACGAAGTCCGCGTCGAGCCATGGCTTGTAGATGCGCAGGTTCGGGTTGGCGAGCAGGCCGTAGCGGTAGAACCGCTCGATGTCGTTGCCCTTGTAGGTCGAGCCGTCGCCCCAGATGGAGACGTCGTCCTCGTGCATGGCCCGGACGAGCAGCGTGCCGGTCACGACGCGGCCCAGCGGCGTGGTGTTGAAGTAGACCTTGCCGCCGCTGCGGACGTGGAAGGCGCCGCACGTGATCGCGGCCAGGCCCTCCTCGGCGAGCGCCTCGGTGCAGTCGACGAGGCGCGAGATCTCGGCGCCGTACTGCGCCGCCCGGCCGGGGACCGACTCGATGTCCGGCTCGTCGTACTGGCCGAGGTTCGCCGTGTAGGTGCAGGGGACGGCGCCCTTGTCACGCATCCATGCGACGGCCACAGAGGTATCGAGCCCGCCGGAGAACGCGATGCCGACGCGCTCGCCGATCGGCAATGAGGTGAGGACCTTGGACACGGCCGCCAAGCCTATGGCTCGGCCGGGAGTCGCGGTCAGCTGCGGCGGCGGCGGCGCCAGGGATCCGAGCCGGCCCGTCCAACCGCGGCGACCGCCAGGGTGGCGAGCACGACCCATAACGTGAGGTCGCGCCGGGAGACCTCCGTGGCCAAGAGCAGTCGAACCTCCGGAAACATGAACGGCAGGGCGACGGCGACCAGTACGACGAACAGCCGGACCATGGGGGCGACGAGCGTTCCGGGCTCGGCCATCCCCGAGGTCCTGCCAGAGAGGCCGTCGCCAGGGCGACAATGATCACTCCGGCGCCGGGGTCTTGACCGTGTTGGCCGGGATGCCCAGCAATACGGCCGCCTCACGGCTGGTCAGCCCGTCCAGGAGGGTCGCCTGGATGACGGCGCGCAGTTCGGGGGTGAGACGTTGCAAGGCCACGCCGAGGTCTCCGTACTCCACGGCCTCGAGAACGCGCTCCTCCGCATTTTGCTCGATCTCGTCGTGGCGCCGCGCGACCAGCTCTACGACGCGGCGGCTCCGCAGGCCGGAGATGAGCCGGCGGAGGGCACTGCCCCAGAGCCAGGCGGAGATCTCGCCGTCGCCGCGCCAGCGGTTCGGGTGGCTCCACACGGCCGCGAAGCAGTCTTGGATCGCGGAGGCGACCAGGTCGGCGTCGTTGCACCGCCCGCGGAGGCGCACCGACAGCCAGGGCGCGTGACGCGCATACAGGTCGCGCAGCGCTGTGACGTCACCGTCCGAGACGGCGAGCAGCAACTGCTCGTCCGAACGGTCACGGGCTTCCATACCTCGACTGTCGCACCGGCGGGGCTGTTCGGTTCTCGTCTTCGGCCGGTGAGATCTAGGAGCGCGCGCGGTCCAGGTGGACAATCAGCGGGATGGGGCTGCCGTTGCTCGAGCGCGACTACGAGCTTGCCGTACTCACGGCAGCGGTCGAGGAGGCGGGCCAGGGCAAGGGTTCGGTCGTCCTTGTCCAGGGTGAGGCGGGGATCGGGAAGTCCAGCCTCATCGCCGCGCTACGCGACCGGCTCGGAGACAGGACTCGGTTGCTGGTCGGGCGGTGCGACGACCTGGCCCTACCGCGGATCCTGGGACCGTTCCGCGATCTGGTCGGTGCGGTCGGCCCGGAGCTGACGGCGGCGCTGCGTGATCCCGTGGATAGGGACGAGATGCTGACGGCGCTGCAGGCGGACCTTAGCTCGCCCCGGCGCGCCACCGTGCTGGCCGTCGAGGACCTGCACTGGGCGGAAGAGCCGACTCTGGACGTCCTGCGGTTCCTGGTTCGTCGGGTCGACCGGATGCCGGTTGTTCTCGTTCTGACCTACCGGGACGACGAGCTACGTCACACCCACCCGCTGCACCAGCTGCTGAGTTTCGCAGCGGGCGGCGTCACCACACACCGACTCACCCTGCGACGCCTGTCTGAGACCGCGGTCGCTCGCCTGAGCGTCGCCGCCGGCGCGGACGCCGACGAAGTGTTCCGGGTGACGTCCGGAAATCCGTTCTTCGTGCACGAGGTGCTGACCTCCGGCAGCAGGATTCCGCCGACGGTGAAGGACGCGGTCCTGGCCCGATTGAACGTCCTCGACGCGGCCGGGCGGCAGGCGGTCGAGCAGCTGTGCGTCATCCCGACACCTATCCACCGCCGCCTGGTGGACGCGCTGGTCGCGGGAGGACTGGCGGCCCTGGCCCCCGCGGAGGAGTCCGGGCTGCTCACCGTGACGCCCCAACAGGTCACCTTCCGGCATGAGCTCACCCGTCGAGCGGTGGAAGACGCTCTTCCGGTCACTCGTCGTGCCGAACTGGACCGGAGGGTCCTCGAGGTGCTCACTCGGGATCCCGCCTCGGACGTGGCGCGGATCGTCTATCACGCCGTGCGGGCCGGGGACCGCGCGACCCTCGTCGCATACGGTCCGACCGCCGCCCGGGGTGCTGCTGCGGCGGGGGCCCACCGGCAGGCGAGCGGCATCTACCGCTTGTTGATGCACGGGGGAGACGAGGAGTTCAGCCCCGCCGAGCGGGCGGAGTTCCTCGAGCAGGCGGCCATCGAGTGCTACCTCATCGGAGACGAGGACCGATGTTCCGCCGGCCACCTGCGCGAGGCGGTCGCCCTGCGCCGACGGCTGGGCGACCCCGTAGCGCTCGGTTCGACGTTGCGCTGGCTCTCTCGCTCCCTGTGGTGGAGCGGTGACCGCTCGGGCGCGGAGGCTTCGGCCGTCGAGTCGACGGTGGTCCTGGAAGGCGCCGGTGACGAGCTGCTATTGGCGATGGCCTACAGCAACGAGGCGCAACTGGCGATGTTGGCGGACCGCAACGGGGAAGCCGTCGAGGCGGCCCAGCGGGCCATCGCGCTGGCCGGCCCGATGGGCGATAGGGCGGTGCTGGCACACGCTCTGAACAACCTCGGTGCGGCCCGGTGCCGGGTCGGTGACCGGGCCGGCCGGGACGCGCTCGAGCGGAGCCTACGGCTCGCCCTCGACGCCGACGACGTGGAGCAGGCCTGCCGGGCATACAGCGCCATTGCCTGGATGCTGCTCGACGACCTGGAACCGGAGGAGGCCGGGCGCTACACCGCCGCCGGCATGGCGCTCGCCGATCGGGCCGAGCACCTCGGGTTCCTGCAGTACCTCACCGTGGAGCAGGGGATGGTGGCTCTGGCCGGTGCCCAGTGGGCTGAGGCGATCGCGGCTGCCCAGGTCGGGCTGAACGCCTCTGACACGGTCCGCTGCCCCGCGCTCATCCTCCTCAACCGGGCCCGGCTCCGCTCCGGGCGTGCAGATCCGGAATCCATCGAGGAGACCTGGCAGCTGGCTCACGCTCTGGGGGAGCTGCAGCGCACCGGTCCGGCGGCCGCCCTCGTCTGCGAAGATTCATGGTTGCGCGACGATCTGGACCGGATCCGAACGCTGGCGGCACCGGTCTGGGCGGAGGCGGTACG
>DATLPT010000259.1:0-8934 GCA_035535635.1 Lapillicoccus sp.
GACCCCCCGCCCCTCGCCGACAACGCCCTGCGCGTCGTCGCCCTCGGAGGCCTCGGGGAAGTCGGCCGGAACATGACCGTCCTCGAGACCCAGGGTCGCCTTCTCGTCATCGACTGCGGCGTGCTGTTCCCCGAGGACCACCACCCCGGGATCGACCTGATCCTGCCCGACTTCGAGTACCTCGACGGAAGACTCGACCGGGTCGAGGCAATTGTCCTGACCCACGGGCACGAGGACCACATCGGCGCCGTGCCGTTCCTCCTCAAGCGCAAGCCCGACATCCCGCTCCTCGGCTCTCAGCTGACCCTGGCTCTGCTGGAGGCGAAGCTCAAGGAGCACCGCATCACCCCCTACTCGCTCACCGTGAAAGAGGGCACCCGCGAACGGCTCGGCGCCTTCGATCTCGAGTTCGTCGCCGTCAACCACTCGATTCCCGACGCGCTGGCCGTCATGGTCCGCACGCGGGCCGGCACGTTGCTGCACACCGGTGACTTCAAGATGGACCAGCTGCCCCTCGACGGTCGGCTGACCGACCTCCGCGCGTTCGCGCGGCTGGGGGAAGAGGGCGTCGACCTCTTCCTCACGGACTCGACCAACGCCGAGGTGCCCGGGTTCACGACGACCGAGCGCGAGATCGCCCCCGCCATCGACCGCGTCTTCCGGCACGCCCGGCGGCGGATCATCGTGGCGTGCTTCGCCTCCCATGTGCACCGCGTCCAGCAGGTTCTCGACGCCGCCCAGAAGGCCGGCCGCAAGGTGGCCATGGTGGGCCGGTCGATGGTCCGCAACATGGGCATCGCCGCCGAGCTCGGTTACCTGCACATCCCCGACGGCGTCCTCGTCGACGTCAAGAAGCTGGACGACCTGCCCGACACCAAAGTGGTCCTCATCTGCACGGGATCGCAAGGCGAACCGATGGCCGCTCTCTCCCGGATGGCCAACCGCGACCACCGGATCGAGGTCGGCGTCGGTGACACCGTGTTGCTGGCCAGCTCGCTCATCCCCGGCAACGAGAACGCCGTCTATCGGGTCATCAACGGCCTGATGATGCTCGGCGCCGACGTCGTCCACCGCGGCAACGCCAAGGTCCACGTTTCGGGTCACGCCAGTGCCGGCGAGCTGCTCTACATGTACAACATCGTCAAGCCCCGCAACGTCATGCCGGTCCACGGCGAGTGGCGGCACCTCGTCGCCAACGCCGAGCTGGCGGTCGCCACGGGAGTGCCGCGCAAGCGGGTCATCGTCGCGCCCAACGGAGGAGTGGTCGACCTTGCCGACGGTCGGGCGCGGCTGGTCGGCGCCGTGCCCTGCGGGTTCATCTACGTCGACGGGTCCTCGGTCGGCAGTACCACGGAGACGCTTCTCAAGGACCGGCGGATCCTCCGCGACGAGGGGTTCATCACGTGCATCGTCGTCATCGACGCGGCCACGGGGAAGATCGCGGCCGGCCCGGAGATCACGGCCCGCGGGTTCGTCGAGGACGACCGGATCTTCGACGAGGTCATCCCGAAGGTCGAGCAGGCGCTCGCCGAGGCGACCGGCAACGGCGTGCGCGACGAGTACCAGCTCCAGCAGGTCATCCGCCGCACCATCGGCAGCTGGGTCGGGGGGACGATCCGCCGTCGGCCGATGATCATTCCGGTGGTTATCGAGGCCTGACGGCTCTTTCGTGCGCACCTTCCGTCGCGGGCTCGCGGCCGTCCTCGGCCTCGCGCTCCTGCTCCTCACCGTCGCCTTCGCGACGCGCGGGCTCGACGTGGCCTCGCGCGAGGTGGCCGCGGTTCAGGCGGTGGTCCCCGTCACCGGCGCCGGGGTCGTCGTCGTCACCCTGCTGGCGCTGGTATGCGGCCTGGGTCGCCTCGCCCTCGTCGGTGCGGTACCCAGCGCCGTCGCCGTCGTGCTCGCGGTCGCCTCGTTGGGCCTTACCGGAACTCCGACAGCGGCCGCCGGCGCCGAGGCGGTGACGGTCTTCTCCTCCAACCTCGAGTTCGGCGGCGCCAGCGCCGATGACGTGATGAAGGGCGTCCGCGACCACTCGGCCGACGTGGTCGTCCTCGTCGAGCTGACCCCCCAGGCGGTGTCTCGGCTGAGGGCGGCCGGTCTGGAGAAGGAGCTGCCTTACGCCGTCGGGCGCGCCGAGTCCGGGACGACCGGTGCGATGATCCGCAGCCGCTGGCCGCTGAGGCTGCTCGACCCCGGCCAGGGCGTCGACGGATCTCTCTTCTGGGAGCCCTACGCGCTGGTCGCCCGGCCGGCCGGCGCGTTCCGGGTCAAGGCCATCCACACCCGTCAGCCCATCGTCACCGCGCGCGGATGGCACCAGGACCTCGATCGCATCCGCCAGTGGCAGCTCGCCCAGCCGACCGACCAGCCCCTGATGTTGGCCGGTGACTTCAACGCCTCGCAGAGCCATCCGGCGTTCCGGTCCATGCTCGAAGGGCTGACGGACGCGCATCGGGCCACCGGCGCCGGATGGGTGCGGACGTGGCCGCAGGGCCGACGCATACCGCCGTTCGTGCAGCTCGACCACGTCCTCGGCCGAGGCGTCACGGCGACCGACGCCGGCGTGGTTCCGGTGCGCGGCACCGACCACGCGGCGGTGTGGGCAACGGTAACTCTAGAGTTACGGTAACTGCAGGGTTACCATCGCGTATGCCCGCCGCCGCCTGCCCCGAGCGTGGGCCCGACGCCGCGCTCGAAGCGCTCGGCGACGGATCGCGGCGCGAGATCCTGAGGCTGCTGGCCAAGCGGGAGCGCTCGGTCCAGGAGATCGCCGAAGATGTGCCGATCAGCCGCCCGGCCGTCTCCCGTCATCTCCGGGTACTCAAGGACGCGGGTCTCGTGGCCGAGGAGGCGGTCGGCACTCGACGGATCTACCACCTGGAGCTGGACGGTGCCGTGGCCGTCCGCGATTACCTCGAACGGCTCTGGAGCGAGGCCGCGGCCCGCTTTCGGCTGGTGGCCGAGAACACGACGAGCGAGGCCGATGACTGAGCCGCTCCGGCTGGACCTCGTCGTGGCCTGCCCCGTGGATCACGCCTTCGACGTCTGGGCGACCCGGATCGACACCTGGTGGCCCCGCGACCACACGGCCTCCGGCGAGCCGGACGCCCGAGTCGTCCTCGATCGCCGCGTCGGCGGCCGGATCTACGAGGTGACCGCCGACGGCACCGAGCACGAGTGGGGCGAGGTGACCGCCTGGGAGCCACCGCACCGGCTCGCCTACCTCTGGCACCTGCGGACGAACCGAGCGTCGGCGACCGACGTCGAGATCCGGTTCACGTCCTGCCCGGACGGAACCCGGGTCGAGATCGAGCACGCCGGTTGGGAGCGCCTCGGCGACGCTGCCGATGCGTGGCGCGAGCGGAACCACGGAGGTTGGACCACCCTGCTGCCGCACTTCGTCGTGGCGGCGACCCATCCTGAGAGGAGCCAGCCATGGCTGCGGGAACCAAGAACGACCCCTGGGAGCTGACGACGGCACCCGGCACGTCCGCATACTCGATGTGGAAGGACGAGGCGGCCGACCCGCCGACCCTGGTCTGCCAGGTCGGCTCGACGCAGCTGAAATACCAGCTGCGGGCGATCGACGACCTGCACGCGTGGCTGGTCGCGCAGGGCGACTGGGTCGACCTCGGCGCCGCCGACGAGCAGAAGCCCGCGCCCGAGGGGACCGTTGAAGGCTGGGGGCGGTCCGAGGACAATCCGGTCGGGGGGTGGTACGGGCTGCGGAAGGGCTACCGCGGCCGGTTCGGGATGTACCTCCCGCCGCTTCTCGAAGCGCTGGGCAAGGCGGAGCTGACCCACGAGAAGCGGAACAACAAGGTCCGCGCCATTTCCTGAGCACACCGGGGGGCGTTGGTCCGCGGAATGGGCCTCAAGCCGGCTCGGACGGCGACCAACGCCCCCCGGTGTGTACGGAGTGTGATCAGGAAGCCGGGATAAGGATGTTCATGGCCGTGAGGTCCGGCGACTTCTGACCGCCCACGAGGACCGTCTGGCCGTTCTTGAGATCGCCGATGGTCGGGGTCGACGTGCCCTGCGTCTGCCGCGGCCGGAGCTTCGTCTGATCGTTGACCGCGAAGGTCATCGACGTGCCGTCGGACGACGCGACGGTGATGGACGTCGGGGAGACCGACTGGATCTGGCCGAGGATCGCCTCGTGGGTGACGTAGGCGTTGCCGTCGCCCTTGGTGACCCACTCCGCGTGCTGGAAGTCCTTGAGCTTGCCGAGGATCTCCTTGAGACCGTCGTGGTCGGCCTTCCGGGCCTTGGCCGCATTGGCACTGGGCGAGACGTACGGCGTCGGACCACCGACCGGAGCGACCGTGGCGACGTCCGGACGGGCCGTGCCCTGCGCGGATGCGATCGCCATGCCGGCGCCACCGGCCACGAGAGCGAGGGCGGCGACTCCGCCGAGAACGCGGGCCTTGGTCCACATGGCTGCTCCTGGGGTTCGTGGGCGGTCGCGCCGATCTGTATCGACCGGCTCGTCCCACGATGGAGCGCTGGTGTTCGAGGAACGTCAGGCCTTCGTGAACCTTCGGCGGTTTCTCCTCACCAGGGGAGCGGCAAGGACAGGTCCCGCTCGTCGCCGTCCGCCACCCAGCCGTCGTCGGTCCGGGTGTACCGCCGCGCCGGTCCGTTGGCCGCGAGGTCGGCGACGGCCGCCACCAGCCGGTCGACGTGCTCGACGGTGTTGGCGAGGCCGAGGCTGACTCGGACGGCGGTGGCCGGGACGTCGCCCCACGGGTCTTCGAGCAGCTCGTCGACGAGGATGTGCGCACAGAACTTGCCGTCCCGCACTCCGATGCCGTACTCGGCCGACAGGATCGCCGACACCAGCGAGGAGTCGAGCCGGTCGATCGTGAAGGGCAGCACCGCGACCCGCTCGTGGTCGTCGCCGAAGATCGACCACGTGTCGACACCGGGGATGACGTCCAGACCGGCCCGCAGCCGCGCCACCAGCTCGGCCTCGTGCGCTTCGATGGCCTGCCGGTGCGCAGAGATCGCCGCGCACGCCGCGGCGACGGCGATGGCGCCGATGACGTTTGGGCTGCCACCCTCGTGCCGGGCCGCCCCGGTCGCCCACGCGGCCCCGTCGGTCGTCACGCGCGAGGTGGCACCGCCACCGCGCAGATAGGGCGCGGCGCTGTCGAGCCAGTCCCGGCGTCCCGCGAGGACGCCGGCCCCGAACGGCGCGTACAGCTTGTGGCCGGAGAACACCACGTAGTCGATGCCCGTGGCGGCGATGTCGACCGCCCGGTGCGGCGCCAGCTGGGCGGCGTCCACGAGGACCCGGGCCCGGAAGCGCTGCGCCACCGCGACGACGTCGCCGAGGGGCCACAGCTCACCGGTGACGTTGGACGCGCCGGCCACGACGACGAGCCGGTGGGAGGCCACGGACGCCGCCAGCGCCGTCTCCAGGTCCTCGAGCGCGTGCTCGACGCTCGACGGCACGGGCAGCGTGGTCACCTGCGCGCCGCGGGCCAGTTGCCAGGGAAGCAGCGTCGAATGGTGCTCGGTCTCGAACACGAACACCTCGGTGCCCCAGGGCAGGCTGCGGGCGAGCAGGTTCGTGGAGTCGGTCGTGTTGCGGGTGAAGAGAACGAGGTCGTCCTCGCGCGCGCCGACGAACCGGGCGACCTCGTGGCGCGCCTCCTCGTACCACGCCGAGGTGACGCGGCTCGCATACCCGTTGCCGCGGTGGACGGAGGAGTACGTCTGCAGCGCGGTGTCGACGGCGGCCTTGACGCTGACCAGGGCGGGGGTGGACGCCGCGTGGTCGAGGTTCGCGTACTCGGCCTCGCCGGTCAGCGTCGGCACGCGCAGGCCGGCGCCGACGACCGCGGGCAGGTCACCCGGTGCGGCGGTGCGCCCGCGTTCGCCGTCGCGGACGATGCGCAGGGTGGTCGGAATGGTCGGCGCGCAGTACGTGTACTCGCTGCGGGCGATGGACATGGTGGGCTCCGAAGGTCTCGAGGACCTCCGGGAAGTGAGGTCCGCGCTTGCCGGTGGCGTATGCCGTCGGCCGGGTCGTCACCCGGAGCACCCCACCGCGGAGGAGGGTTGCTGGCCAGCAAGCCGGGGCTGTGCGCTGGCGCTCATGACCGTGCGTCAACGGTAGCGATGCGGCCATCTCGCAGGACTCGGCTCTCGCGATCTGAGACGTCGCCGCCACATGCCACTCCCACCCCCCGGCGGCCGAGAGGCCAACTTTGGTCGTTCTGAGTCGCGATTAACGGCGAAAGTTGGCCTCTCGACTCATCGAGGGGGTCGGCGGACCTGAGGCGCGTGTGACACGTGAGTCTGAGGTGACTTTCGCGTACCGTTCGCACCATGGCTCCGCGTCCGTCGTCCACGTCATCGCGCCCGTCGACCGAGCGCGTTCAGAACGGGCCCGCGGCGCGTCAGCCTGCCGGGTGGGGCGGTCGTCCGGCCGCTCGTCAACCCGCTCCGCGCCGTCGATCGGCCCGCTCCGGCGGCCTTCCGCTGCCGCTGCGGGCCATCCGCGGGACCTGGATGGGCGTCGCCCATCTGACCGGAGGGGCCGTGCGCCGGGTCGGCAGTTCGGCGCGTGACCTCGAGCCGGAGCACCGCCGGGACGGGATCGGGTTCGGGCTCATCGGGCTGGCCTTCGTCGTCGCCGCCCGTGAGTGGTGGGGTGTGGAGGGTGTGGTCGGCGACGTCATTCACGCCGTGGCGGCTGGAACGCTGGGTCGGATCGGGTACTCGGTGCCGCTGATTCTGGTGCTCTTTGGCGTGTACTTCCTGCGCGGTCCACGGGACGAAGGGGTCACCAACCGGCTCGTCGTCGGCACCGTCGTTCTGACCATCGCCGCCTGTGGCCTCGCTCATCTCGCCGACGGCATCCCGAACCCGACCGACGGCGCCGACGGGATGCGCGCAGCGGGAGGCATCGTCGGGTTCCTCGCGTCCAGCCCGCCGGCCGCGGCCGTGTCACGATCGGGCGCCCTCGTGCTCCTCGTGCTGCTCGCCCTGTTCGGGGCGCTGGTCCTGACGGGCACGCCGGTTCGTCACGTCCCGCAGCGGGTCCGCCACCTGCGGGACCGGATGCTGCACGGGTCGACAGCGGCCACCGAGACGGACGACCCGTCGACCGCGACGGCCCAAACCCGGCCCCGCCGGCGCGCCATCGACCTGCTCGAGCGGCGCGACGGAGACGAGGCGTTCGAGCAGGCCGCCACCGTTGCCGGCGGAATCGGGCGCCGCCTGCGGCCGGGCGAGCGGCGACCGGCTGCGGACGAGTCGGCCTCGGGTGCGACGAGGGCCGCCGGAACGGCCACGGCCGAACCGGGGCTCGGCCCCAAGGAGGCACTGGTCCCACCGCCGACCTCGATCCTCCCGCCGCGGGTCGAGCAGCTGTCGCTGACCGGCGACGTCGCATACACGCTCCCCGACCAGAAGCTGCTCGCCCCCGGAGCGCCGCACCGGACCCGCAGCGTCGCCAACGACCGCGTCGTCGAGGCGCTGACGGTGGTGTTCGAGCAGTTCGAGATCGACGCGCAGGTCACCGGGTTCACCCGGGGGCCGACGGTGACGCGGTACGAGGTCGAGCTTGGGCCGGCCACGAAGGTCGAGCGGGTGACCGCGCTCTCCAAGAACATCGCGTATGCGGTCGCCTCGGCCGACGTGCGGATACTCAGCCCGATCCCCGGCAAGTCCGCGATCGGGATCGAGATCCCGAACACCGACCGCGAGACCGTGTCACTGGGTGACGTGCTGCGGAGCCAGGCGGCGAGGGCGAATCACCACCCGATGCTCATGGGCGTCGGCAAGGACGTCGAGGGTGGCTACGTCGTCGCCAACCTCGCCCGGATGCCGCACCTGCTCGTCGCCGGCGCGACCGGCGCCGGGAAGTCCTCGTTCGTCAACTCGATGATCACGTCGATCCTCATGCGGGCGACGCCGGACGAGGTGCGGCTGGTGCTCGTTGACCCGAAGCGGGTCGAGCTCACCGCGTACGAAGGGATCCCGCACCTGATCACGCCGATCATCACCAACCCGAAGAAGGCCGCCGAGGCTCTCGCGTGGGTCGTGCGCGAGATGGACACGCGCTACGACGATCTGGCCGCGTTCGGGTTCAAGCACGTCGACGACTTCAACAAGGCGGTGCGGAGCGGCAAGGTCAAGCCGCCGCCCGGTTCGGAGCGGGTGATCCAGCCGTATCCCTACTTGCTGATCATCGTCGACGAGCTCGCCGACCTGATGATGGTGGCACCCCGCGACGTGGAGGAGTCGATCGTCCGGATCACCCAGCTGGCGCGGGCGGCGGGAATCCACCTGGTGGTGGCAACCCAGCGGCCGTCCGTCGACGTGGTGACCGGCTTGATCAAGGCGAACGTGCCGTCCCGGATGGCCTTTGCAACGTCGTCGCTCGCTGATTCGAGGGTCGTCCTCGACCAGCCCGGGGCCGAGAAGCTCGTGGGGCAGGGCGACGCGCTCTTCCTGCCCATGGGCGCGAGCAAGGCGATCCGGGTGCAGGGCGCGTGGGTCACCGAGACCGAGGTCGCCGCCGTCGTGAAGAGCGTCACCGCCCAGCTCAAGCCGTCCTACCGCGAGGACGTCATCATCGCCCAGCCCAGGAAGCAGGTCGACGACGACATCGGCGACGACCTCGACCTGCTGCTTCAGGCCACCGAGCTCGTCGTGACGACCCAGTTCGGGTCGACGTCGATGCTGCAGCGCAAGCTGCGGGTCGGCTTTGCCAAGGCCGGCCGGCTCATGGACCTGTTGGAGTCGAGGGGGATCGTCGGACCTTCTGAGGGGTCCAAGGCTCGCGACGTGCTGGTCAAGGCCGACGACCTGCCGACGACCCTCGCTCTGCTGCGGGGGGACGACATCCCGGTCGAGCCGCCGACGAACGCCGGCGGCGGTATCGGTGAGGTCGACGGATCCGAGGCGTGGGCCTCC
>DATLPT010000260.1:0-10808 GCA_035535635.1 Lapillicoccus sp.
GGGGGTATGCGTCGACGGTTCCGGTCTCCTCCGGAGTGTCCGCTCCCGGCTCCCAGTCGGTGTCTTCGCCGACGGCCGGTGCCGTGTCGGGGTGGCGGGTGTCGAGGTTCATGCCGAGGACGCTGTGTGGAGCGCCGCCGGACGCGACAGACGCGGCTGACGCGGCCGCCGCGGCTCCTGCCGCGCCGACTGCTCCCTCGGACGGGCCGATCGGCATACCGCGCGTGTCTGCGCCCGACCCCGCGGCACTGGGGACGGTGTCGCCACTGCCTGGCGCACCGACACCGCGGCCGGTCCGATGCCGGCGGACACCGCGGGTGGCTCGATCGCGGTCGAGGGGCTCGGTGCGGTTCCCCGGGGGCCGCCGGAAGCTCGGGACCTCGAAGCCGCCACCGATTGGCGTCGGCGACCACGGGCCGATCTGCTCGACGAGCTCACCCGGCGTCTGCGGCCCGCGGTGCTCCGACAGGGTGCGACGCGAGACGAAGTCGAGGTCCGCGGGCACGCCTGCTGCGATCTCGGACGGGGCGGCGACCCCTCCGACCACCCGCGGCGCCGCCTCGAGGCCAGAGTCCGGGCCGGCCAGCGGCCAGCGGCTGGTGAGCAACGCATACGTGAGGGCCACGAGCGCCACGGTGTCGCCGCGGCTGGCCCGGTCGGGGGAGATGTCGTCGGCCTCGACGAGGGCGGCCTCGGTCGCGAGGCCGCGCACCTTGACCGAGCCGTCAGTCAGCCGGAACACCGACCGCGGCGTGAGCACCCCGTGGTGCAGACCCCGGGCGCGAGCGCGTTCCAGCGCGGACGCGGCCTCGCCGACGATGCGCCGGGCCTCCTCGGCGGGCAGCCCGCCGTCGGAGAGGACAGCCGTCACCGACCGGGCGCCATTGAGGGACTCCTCGACGACGAACGCCGTGGCGTCGTCGCGGCCGACGTCGAGCACCCGCACGAGGCGGGGCTCCTCCACGCCCGCGGCACGCCGGGCGGCGTCGAGCGCCGGTGAGGCAACCGGTCCGTCGGCGTCGAAGCACAGCAGGACGACCTCACGGTCGAGCATCTGGTCGGCGGCGACCCACCGCTCGTAGCGGGAGTGCTGGGCGACGCGACGCTGGACGAGGTATCTCCCGCCGAGGAGCGAGCCCGGTCCGACGCCCTGCACTGCCCCTCCCGCCGCCGTTCGACACGCCACTCGAGATCCGCCCCGGCCCGCGTGGCGGCGCGCTGGGCTCAGGTCCGGTCGTCGGTCATCCTACGTGCCGCCGGCCCAGTCCCCCGTATCGGCGAGCCGGAGGGGACCCCGGTCTCCCCGCCGGTGACGGTCTCACCCTCGCCCTCGGGCGCCACGTCGACGACCTCGTCCTCCTGCGGTGGAGGCGGCGCAATCCGCGGTGCCGGCGTGCTGGAAGTCTGTGACCGACGCAGGGTCCGGACGATCCCCAGTACGAGGATCAGCAGGACGATCGCGCCGCCGACGATGTAGAACGTGTAGCCGGGCGGGTTCGCCCGCACGATGATCGTGCCGGGAACCCCGATCGGCGTCCCGTCCCCGGTCGTGAGGATCGCGTTGACCGACACCAGTCCCGCCGCGAGCGCCTCCGCTCGGACCGGGACGACCGCCCTGCTGCCGGCGGCGATCTGAACCGGGTCGGGCTGGCTGACGATGCGCAGCCGGGGGTTGGTCGGGTTGAGGACGAGCCGCACCCCGTCGACGTCCACGCCGAGGTCGTTGACGACAGTGACCTGGAGGGTGCCCTCGTCGGCGAGGAAGTTCGTCGTCTGGGGCGCCACGCTGATCCCGCGGGTCGCCGCAGCCGAGGCCTCGCTGGCCAAGCCGTCGAGGCGGTCGCGTTCGGCCGGGTTGGCCCGCCACCGGACCGACGGAAGCTGGTCGAGCATCGTCCACAGCTGGTTCCGGTACGCCTCGCCGTTCGGTCCGAGGACGCTGGCGATCTCCCCGGTCGTCCGCCGCTGCTCGGTGATCCGGCTCAGCCGGGCCGCGTCGACCTGCGCCTCGCCGTAGCCGCTCCATGATCCCTTCGAGGTGCTGGCCACCGGGTCCTGGTTGGCCGCCTGTTGCTGCAGCTCGCCGGTGGTGACGAACTGGACCCACGGGGTCTGCGCCAGGGTTCCGAGAACCTGCCGCAGCGCACCCACGTCGGGGTTCAGGCTGCGCGGCATCGCGACGAGAAACGTTCGAGCGGCACCTGGACTCTCCGCAAGGATGGCGCCGGTCTCGGCAACGAACCGCTGCGTCGTCAGTGCCCCTTCCGCCGCCGTCGTGGTTTGGGTCGAGAGCCGGCTCAGCACGTCGTCCCAGGCGAGCAGCGTCAGGCCGGACGGGGTTCGCCGCGGTGCCTGGCCGGTGAACCCACTGGTCACCGGCAACGCCGAAGAGGATCCCACCACCGCCTGCAGGCCGATGCCCGCGTATGCCTGTCGCAGGCCCGCCTCGCGGGTTGCCTCGAAGCTGCCGTCCACGGGCCACGCGATTCCGGTGGTCGTCGCGAGGCCGAGCTCTCGACCGAGGGAGGCGCTCGCCGTGATCTCGGCGACGACAGTCGGGTCGTTGGGACTGGTGGTGACGGTCGCGGCGAGATCGGGGTCCGCCTGAGGAAGCGCCCACAGGGTGTGCCGGCCCGCTCCGGTCGCAAGCCGCGTGCGCAGAGGGGCGACGAGAGGCACCAGCGGGTCGGTTGCCGCCGAGCCACCGGCGCTTCCGGGCGTCGCGGTGCCGGTGGTCGCCGCCGAGTCAACTCCCAGCACGCCCGGGTCGACCGCCCAGGTGACGGGCACCGGACCGGCTGGTCCGTCGACATCGGTGCCGTCGAGGATGCGGCCGATCCGGGCAGCGGGGTCGAGCTCCTGCTTCCACGCCTCCGTCCGCGTGGCCGTGTTGGTGTCGAACAGCGCCGCGGAGGGGGTGAGGGTCACCGGGGCAACCACGGCCAGCCGGATCGGCTCGTACTGCTTGCTCCGCTGCCAGCCCACGAAGGTCCGGGTGGTCTCGTTGGTCGACGAGGCGGAGTCGCGCACCTGGATGGCGATGGGGATGATCCCGAACGCCCGGTTCAGCAGGAACCGGCCGGGCGGGATGGTGATGGTGAACGGCGCCGAGCTGCCGACGTCGACCGCCTGGCCGATCCGCGCGTTGCCCACCTCGAGGCCTCCAGGTGCCGCGGTGCTCGTCGCCCACGCTTCAACCGAGGCTCGGGTCACGACGGTTGTGGAGCCCAGTACCACGCGCACGGTCGGGTCGGCCAGGCGCGCGGTCCGCGCGACGACCGACCCCGTGATGGTGACGGTCACGCCCGGTCCGGCGACCGGGGGCGTGACGGAACCCAGTGCCAGGACCGCGGAGTCCGTCGCAGCGGCTGGGACCACGACCGGGCCGCCGGTCTCCCGCACCGGCCCGCCGGTGGAGCCGGGGGCCGGCGCCGACGCATACGCCGCCGGAGCGGTGGGCCCGAACAGGGCGAGGAGGAGGAGCAGTGCCAGGACCCGGCCTCGCCGGAAGGTCACGCGGTGCCTGCCAGCCGTTCCCAGGCGACCTGTGCGATCCGCCGTTCGTTGGGGAAGGTGAGCTGGTGGTGTACCTCGCGCAGCGGGAACCACGCGACGTCGATCGCCTCGCGGTCGGGGTCGTTGTCGATGGTCAGCTCGCCGCCGAGCGCCTCGAGAAGGTAGTGGTGCACAAACTTGTGGACCCGGCGGTCGGCCGTGGCGAACCAGTAGTCGATCGTGCCCAGCTCGGCGAGCACCCGGCCGGTGATCCCGGTCTCCTCGGCGACCTCGCGTTCGGCGGTCTGGGTGAGCGTCTCGCCCGCTTCGATGTGGCCCTTGGGAAGGCACCACTCGACGCGGCCAGCACGGTTGCGGCGGGCGATGACCGCCGTACGGGCACACCCTTCGTGGACGTCGATGACCACCCCGCCGGCGGAGCGCTCCTCGACCGCGGGAAGCCGGCGGCCGCGCAGCGCACCGCTGTACCTCCTGGGGGTACTCGAGGTCGTCGCGCTCACCGGACCACTGTAACCAGCGCGAGGAGAAGCCCGGTCCCGCCGGCGTCTACGCTGGCCACCCGTGTCACCCAGGGAACCGGGCGAGCGGCCCAAGCTGCTGCGAGCCGCCGTCGCACGGCTGGCGCCGGTCATCCCGGTCGGGCAGGAGCTGGGCGCGCGGTTCGCGGCGGCCGGGCACGAGCTGGCCCTGGTCGGCGGCCCCGTCCGTGACGCGTTCCTGGGCCGGACCTCGCCGGACCTCGACTTCACGACCGACGCGACCCCAGACCAGACCCTCGAGGTGATCCGGGGCTGGTCCGACGCACACTGGGAGATCGGCCGGGCGTTCGGGACGATCGGGCTGCGCAAGGGGGGACACCTCATCGAGGTGACGACCTACCGCTCCGACATCTACGACCGGACCTCGCGCAAGCCGGAGGTGACGTTCGGGACGACGCTCTCCGAGGACCTCGTGCGACGCGACTTCACGGTCAACGCCATGGCGGTACGGTTCCCGTCGCTGGAGTTCGTCGACGAGCACCGCGGTCTCGCCGACCTGGCGGCCCGGCTGCTCCGCACCCCCTCGTCGCCGAAGGTGTCGTTCGCGGACGACCCGCTCCGTATGCTTCGCGCGGCCCGGTTCGCGTCGCAGCTCGGGTTCTCAGTCGCGCCGGACGTGTCCGCGGCGATGACCGAGGCGGCCGGCACCCTGTCGATCGTCTCGGCGGAGCGGATCCGGGAGGAGTTCACCCGGCTGGTGATGTCGGACTCCCCGCGCGAGGGGCTGACCCTGCTCGTCAATACCGGGTTGGCCGACGTCTTCCTGCCGGAGCTGCCCGCGCTGCAGCTGGAGGTGGACGAGCACCACCACCACAAGGACGTCTACCAGCACTCCCTGACGGTGCTCGAACAGGCGATCGCCCTGGAGGGACCGCGCTCGGTGCCGGGAGTCCAGGCGCCGGAGACGGTCGAGGGGCCGGATCTCGTCCTGCGGCTCGCCGCGCTCCTCCACGACGTGGGCAAGCCGGCGACGCGGCGGTTCGAGCCGGGCGGCGGCGTCTCGTTCCACCACCACGAAGTCGTCGGGGCGAAGCTGGTGACCAAACGGCTCCGAGCGATGCGGTATGACAAGGAGACGATCTCGGCGGTGTCCCGGCTGGTCGAGCTGCACCTGCGGTTCCACGGGTACGGCACGGGGGAGTGGACCGACTCGGCGGTGCGCCGATACGTCACCGACGCGGGGCCGTTGTTGCCGCGGCTCCACCTGCTCACGCGGTCGGACTCGACGACCCGGAACGCCCGCAAGGCGCAGCTGCTGGCCAGCACCTACGACCATCTCGAGGTGCGGATCGAGCAGCTCAAGGCGGCCGAGGAGCTCGCGGCGGTCCGGCCCGAGCTGAACGGCAACGAGATCGGCGAGATCCTCGACGTCCCGCCGGGCAAGGTGATCGGCGAGGCATACCGGTTCCTGCTAGGGGTCCGGCTCGACGAAGGGCCGATCGGCAAGGACGCGGCTCGCGAGCGCCTGCTGGCCTGGTGGGGAGACCGTCAGACCTGACCTGTCTGGGGCCGGTCGGCACGCGGCATACTGTCCGACGCCACGGCGACCGGGAGGAGGGGCACCGATGGGAACGACTGGCGCGATCCTCGCTGCCGTGGCCACAGACGTCGGGCGGGTCCGCGACCACAACGAGGACGCGGGCCTCGTGACGCCGCACCTGGTGGCGGTGGCCGACGGCATGGGCGGTCACGCCGCGGGCGAGGTCGCCGCCGAGCTGGCCGTCGAGACGCTGCGCGGGATCGGCGCGTCGGACGACCTCCGCCCGCGCGACGTCGTCGCCGGGGTGCTCGAGGCCAACCGGGCCATCCTCGAGTCCGCGGCCCGCAACCCCGCGCAGACCGGAATGGCCACGACCTTGGCGGCGCTGGCCCGGGTCACGGTCGGCGGGGCGCCGCACTGGGCGGTGGCCAACATCGGCGACTCGCGGGTCTACCGGGTCGTCGACGGGGGGCTGACGCAGGTCAGCCAGGACCACTCCGAGGTGGCCGAGCTGGTCTCGCTCGGGCTGCTCACGTCGGAAGAAGCGCTGATCCACCCGGCCCGCAACATCGTCACGCGGTGTCTCGGGCGCGACCCGTTGGAGCCGGTCGACTCGTGGGTGTTCCCGCCGCACGCCGGGGAGCGGTTCCTCCTGTGCACGGACGGGCTGACCAACGAGCTGCGCGACTCGACGATCGCGCGTCTCCTGACCGACGGTGACGACGCCCAGGCCATCGCGGACCGGTTGGTCACTGCCGCGGTCGAGGCCGGGGGTCGGGACAACGTCACGGTCGTCGTCGTGCTCGGCTCCTCCTATGGTCCGGGGGGCGAGGTCGAGGACGAGGCGGACGAGGAGACCGCTCCGCGCAACGGGCACTCGGAGGTCACCTCGTGACCGGCGCGACCATCGACGTCCAGCGCCCGCCGGCCGGGTGGTCGCACCTTCGCGGTCCGTTGCTCCACGTGCTGGTGGCGATCACCCCGGAGGACCCTCGGCATGCGCCGTCGTCGGAGGCGGCGTCGGGTGGAGATCTCGACGACGTGCTCGATGTGCTGGCGTCAGAGGGTATGCGTCGGACGCCGGCTTTCGTCGCGGTGGCTGGTGCCGCGCGGCCGCGCGTGGTGACTCATGCGGACGGATATGCCGTGTTGACGTCGGCCCGGGGGACGCTCGAGGTTCGGGCTCACCACGCACGGGTGTGGTCCGACCTGGTCGCCGAGGAGGACGTGGACACCGTGGCGTTGCGGGTGTCGCCCACGTGGGCGGCTCCGAGGGTGACCGCCGCCGCGGAGCCCTCCCAATCGGAGGATTCTCGACGTGATGACGTCGAAAACCCTCCGTTCGAAGCGTCGTCCGAGCCGGAGCCCGACCCGGAGTCTGAACCGGAGCCGGTGCCCGAGCCGGTGCCCGAGCTGCTCCGCCCCCCGAGTCGTGCGCCCCTGGTCGAACCGCCGCCCACCGCCGACTCCGACCTCATCGCCGCCGTCCCCTGGCGCCCGCCCCCCAACCCGCCGAGAGGCCAACTTTCGTCGGAATCCAGCGCTGAGAACGACCAAAGTTGGCCTCTCGGCGAGGGGAACCGGGACCAGGAAAGCCCGAACCCCAATCGGGACCCCGGCGACCCTGACCGGACCGTCGACCGCGCCGCCCTCCTCGCCGCCGCCAAACCCGACCGACCCGGCGCCCCCACCGGCCCGACCGTGCTCGCCGTCCTCTGCACCCGGGGGCACCTCAACCCTCCGACCAGCCCGACCTGCCGGGTCTGCGGCCGCGAGGTGCCGGCCCAGCAGGCGTACGAGACACCACGGCCGCCCCTCGGCGTCCTACGGCTCTCCACCGGCGACGTCGTCAGCCTCGACCGCGGCGTCATCATGGGCCGCGCGCCCCAGGCCCCGCCGGGCCTGCCGCCCGAGCTGCAACCGCACGTCGTCCGGATCGCCAGCCCGCAGCGCGATCTGTCGCGCAACCACGTCCAGGTGGTCGTCGAGGGGTGGCAAGTCATCCTCCGCGACCTCGACACCACCAACGGCACCACGGTGACCCCGCCCGAGGGGACACCGACGAGGCTCCGCGCCGGAGACCCGATGGTCCTCGAGCCGGGCAGCGTCGTGTCGATGGCCGACGAGGTCAGCTTCACGTACGAGGTGCCGAGTGAGGCGCAGCAGTGAGTCGGCTGCAGACCACCGGCGCGCCGCAGCTGCCGGGGCTGGTCTACGTCCAGCCACTCGGGTCCGGTGGGTACGCCGACGTCTACCTCTACGAGCAGCAGTCGCCCCGGATGCCGGTAGCCGTGAAGGTACTGCGCTCCGAGGGCCTCACCGACGTGCTGCGCCGCCAGTTCGCCGAGGAGGCCGACACCATGGCGGCCCTCGGCGACCACCCCTACATCGTCCAGATCTTCCGCGGCGGCACTTCGGCCGACGGCCGCCCGTACCTCGTCATGAAGTACTACCCGCCGCCGAACCTCGCCCGCCGCGCCCGGCTCAAGCCGCTCACCGTCGACGAGGTCCTCCGCACCGGGATCCAGCTGGCCAGCGCAGTCGAAACCGCCCACCAGGCCGGGATCGTCCATCGCGACATCAAGCCGGCCAACGTGCTCGTGAGCAGCTACGGAGCGCCCGGCCTCACCGACTTCGGCATCGCCGGCCGAGGCGGAGCCGAGGCTGCCGCCGCCCTCGATTGCGCGACGACGGACGGCGCCGACCCCGAAGACGTCGGCGTCTCGGTGCCATGGGCGCCGCCGGAGGTCCTCTACGTCCAGGGCGACGGCACCCAGTCGACGACACATCTGGCCGAGCGCGGCGACCTCTACTCTCTCGCCGCCACCCTCTGGCAGCTGCTCGTCGGGCGGTCGCCGTTCGAGATCCCCGGTGGCGACAACTCCGCATACGCGCTGATGCCCCGCATCCGCACCCAGCCGGTTCCCCCGACCGGCCGCCCCGACGTCCCACCGGCCCTCGAGCGGATCCTCGCCCAGGCGATGGCCAAGGACCCGGCGCTGCGCCCCGGCAGCGCGCTCGAGCTGGCCCGGCTGCTCCAGGGCGTCGAGCAGGAGCTGCACCTCGCGAGGACCCAGATCGTCGTCCTCGACGACCGCGGTGGACCCCTCACGACCGTGGCGGGCCCAGGCGACGACGCGACCCGGGTCAAGGCCGTCCAGCAGGTGCCGGCCCAACAACCACGGGGTATGCGTGCCGTCTGGTCCTCGGGCGCGTTCATCCCCGCGCGGGGCACCGAGCCCGACGACCACACCTCGGTCGCCCGTCCCGGCCAGCCCGCTCCCACCAGCCGCCGCCCCGTGGTCCTCACCCTGGTCGCTGTGACCGCGTGCCTGGCCGTCATCGTCGTCCTCCTGCTCCGACCCTCGGCCGAACCGGACCCGGGACCCACGCCCAGCCTGACCCGGACGGGAGTCGCCACCCAGAGCCAGACCACCGACTCCGCCATCGGCGACGGAGTGTTCGCCGCGCCCGTCGTCGTCGCGAACCCCAAGGTCGGCGCGGTGGAGTTCACCTGGAGCTACTCCGGCCCGAAGTCCACGGACACCTACCGCGTCCACATCGGCTCGACCCCCGAGGACGCCCAGATCGCCGACCCCGTGACCCTCCCGAAGGCCACCTACTCCGTGAAGACCGCCAGCGGCGCCTCCATGTGCCTCATCGCCACGGTGGTCCGGGCCGGTCAGATCTCCCCCGCCTCGCCCGCCGTGTGCGGCACGGCTCGCTGAGCAGCGCGCAAGGGCAACCCGGGGGATCGTTCTGGACACCAAGTTGCGTCGACGTGTCCGTCACGGTCACCCTTGTCCGGATTTAGCGGGCCTGGGGGCGGGCAGGACGAGCCGGTCGTCGACGCAAGGGGCAGTCGAAGCATGGTGAGCGGGATGTCGCGAGTGCGCCGCGTCGGCGCCGTGTCGACGGTCCTGGTCCTCCTCCTCGGGACTGCGCTGGTCTGGTTCGCCCTGCGCGCCGAGGGCGACGTCGTCCGCAAGACCGACCTCTTCGACGGCGGGGTATGGGTCACCAACGCCGAGCAGGCGCGGTTCGGCCGGCTGAACAAGCCCGCCGGCCAGCTCGACGCCGGGATCGCCTCGCCGGGCACCCAGAGCTCCGGTCTCGACGTCGTCCAGGACGGCGCCGCGGTCCTCGGGGTCAGCAAGGCCTCGAACCAGCTGCTCCCGATCAACCCAAAGACGGCCACCCTCACCGAGTCGAGCCAGATCACCCTTCCCACCCCGCCGCCCGCCGCCGCCAAAGGGACCTTCAAACCCACCGTCCTCGACCTGCGGGCCGGCTCGATCGCCATCGCGGACCCGGCGAAGGGCAGCGTCTGGGCGCAGCGGATCGACACGCGTACCGGCGTCTCCACCCTCGAGCAGCTGCAGCCCTCCCAGAAGCCGCGGGCCGTCCTGGGGGGCAGCACCGTCGTCGCGGTCGGCACCGACGGCACGGTGTATGCGGCGTCCGGCACCAAGGGCGACCTCGCCACCTTCCGGGTTGCCCCGGGCGGCGGTGACTTCGCCGACCCGGTGATCACCAAGCTCGGCTTCACGACCGCCTCCCTCCAGCTGACCGCCGTCGGCGGCCACTGGGTGGCCCTCGACGGCGCCACCGGCAAGGTCTGGTCGGACGCGGCACCGCACCCTGTCGATGTCGGGAGCGTGACCGGCGCTCCGGCGCTCCAGCAGGCCGGCCCCGACGCCCCGGGCGTCCTGGTCCAGACCGGCGACGCCCTTCTGTCCGTCCCGTTCGCCGGCGGCGCCCACACCCGTCCGGTCACGGTCCCGCCCGCCGGCGTCACCGGCCTCGTCGCCAGCCAGCCGGTCGCTCTCGGCGCGTGCTTCCACGCGGCGTGGGCCGGTCCCGACTCGGTCTGGTACGGGCGCTCGTGCACCACCGAGGGCGCCGACCCGAGCCAGCAGAGCCAGACGGCCGTCGAGCTCGGCAAGCTCACCAAGGGCGTCCGCGCCGACGGTGTCAAACTCCGCGTCAACCGCGGCCTGATCGTCCTCAACGACCTCGACTCCGGAAACGTCTGGGACGTCACGGACACCCCGGTCAAAGTCGACAACTGGGAATCGGTCATCCCGCCACCGCAGCAGGAGGACCAGAACCTGAAGAAGGACCCGAACCAGCAGGACGACCAGATCGTCACCACGCCCCCGCAGGCGCAGCCCGACGAGCTCAACGTCCGGCCCGGCCGTACGTCGAGCCTGCACGTCCTCGACAACGACTCCGACAGCCAGGGCTCGATCCTCGGCATCGCCCCTGGCGAC
>DATLPT010000261.1:0-2098 GCA_035535635.1 Lapillicoccus sp.
GTAGTCGTGTCCGCGCACACGCTGGGCTGGATGGAGATGGTGGTCATGAGGTGCCTCCTTAGGGTGGGGGACCACCGCGATGCGGGCGGTCTCATCCCTTCCTCGAACGGGCGCGGCGCGTTTCGACAGGCCTCGACAGAAGATTTCTGGGCCTACTCCTGGAACCGTCGGTACGCCCCACTCCACGTGCTGCAGGTCCTCCCCACCGACCACGGCCAGCCGCCGGGAGGCGGACAGGTGGATGGAGGTGAAGGTGACGCTGCACTCGGGCTGGTAGTCGGCCGCGACATGCCCCTCCACCCGCTGACGTGCTCGGCGTCGTCGTCGATCTCGTCGCGACGGCGCCGGGGCCTGAGCCCGCATATCCAGTGTGCGCGCAGTCTCGTCCACTAGTGGGAACCACGGGTCGCATGCTGGAGTCAGACCAGCCAACGGAACGAGGACCGATGCCCATCGAGTGGATGCCGCGCTCACGCAGCGAGGAAGACGGCTGGCGTGACGTGCGCTCGAATCCCGCGGTGCCCGCGACCGTGCCCGAGTCGCGGTCGGGGATCGACGGTGTCCGGGTGCCGGTGCTCGAACAACCGTGGCGGCTCGCCCGATTCCCCCGGCTCCGGGCGCGATACGTGTTCGTCGTGCTGCGGGTGGTCCTGGTCCTGCTCATCGCCGCGGTGTACCTCGGGATCGCGGCCGTGCAGCTGCTCATGACGTCCTGGGTGGCTCGTCTGACACTGGCGCTCCTCGTCTCGGTGGCCGTCTATCGGTCGTGTCGTCTTCGTCGCCGAGAGCACGGCCCGGCGGACCTCCTCCTCAGCCCGCAGGGGTTGCACGTGGAGGGGCTGTTCGTGCCCTGGTACCAGGTGGAGGAGGTCGTTCGGTTCAACTTCCTCGCGCCGATGGACCGGTCGCACTCTCCCGCGCGCAACTTCCTGGCGGTGCGCGTCCGGGACTTCGTGGGCGTCGACGGCCTCAGTCCGGTCCGGGCGGGGCTGGCCAACCTGACCCGGCGGCACCTGCTCGTCCTCGCCGAGGCGAGCGAGCTGGGCCACCCCACCGCCCTGGCCGCGGCCCTCGAGGAGCTCGTCGCGAACTCCGAGTCGCGATCCGTGCTCTCGACCCCGGACGGCTGCCGGCTGGTGGACGAGGGACCGGCCGGGGCGGCCCGGTGGTCCCCATAGACTGACGAACCATGTCCCTCACCCGCGACGACGTCGCGCACCTCGCGTCGCTGGCCCGGATCGACCTCAGCGAGGCGGAGCTGGACCGCATGCTCGGCGAGCTGACCGTCATCCTCGACTCGGTCGCCGTGGTCCAGCAGGCGCCGACCGACGGCGTCGAGCCGATGTCCCATCCGCTGCCACTCACCAACGTCACCCGGCCGGACGACGTCAGACCCAGCCTGACCGCGGAGCAAGCCCTCGCCGGCGCGCCCGTCGAGGAGCAGCAACGGTTCTCCGTCCCGCGGATCCTCGCCGAGGACTGACCGACCTCCCCGGTATGCGTGGCGGCGGCACAGATCGCCACTGCCGGACGCATACCTTCACATCGCACGAGGGTTGAGAACACACGTGACCACCGATCTCACCAGGCTCGGCGCCGCCGAGATGGCGCGCCTGCTCGCCGCCAAGGAGGTCAGCTCCGTCGAGCTGACCAGGGCCCACCTCGACCGGACCGCGGACGTCGACGACGAGGTTCACGCGTACCTGCACGTCGACGCCGAGGGCGCTCTGCGGACCGCGGCCGAGGTCGACCAGCGCCGGATCGCGGGCGAGAGCCTGCACGTGCTGGCCGGCGTGCCGATCGCCGTCAAGGACGTCTTGGCCACTCGCGGGCTCCCGACCACCTGCGGCAGCCGGATCCTCGAGGGCTGGATCCCGCCGTACGACGCGACGCTGGTCGGCCGCCTGCGGACTGCGGCCCTACCGATCCTCGGCAAGACCAACATGGACGAGTTCGCCATGGGCTCGTCGACCGAGCACTCCGCGTGGGGGCCGAGCC
Organism: Lapillicoccus sp.; assembly: GCA_035535635.1. GTDB lineage: Bacteria > Actinomycetota > Actinomycetes > Actinomycetales > Dermatophilaceae > Lapillicoccus. The sequence goes on from DATLPT010000261.1 coordinate 1,999, forward strand.
ACAACCCGTGGGACCTGACGCGGATCCCGGGCGGCTCGGGCGGTGGCTCATCGAGCGCCGTCGCGTCGTTCCAGGCGCCGTTCGCGATCGGCACCGACAC
>DATLPT010000262.1:0-2379 GCA_035535635.1 Lapillicoccus sp.
GCACCCGAGGCATACGACCTGCTGCGCGACGCCATCCGCAGCCCGGCCGGCTACGTCGCGATGATGGCCAGCCGGCAGCGCACGGCGGACGTGCTCGCGATGCTCCGCGCCGAGGGCGTCGGCGCCCCCACGCTCGACCGCGTCCACCTGCCCGCCGGGCTCAATCTCGGCGGGAAGCGGCCCGGAGAGATCGCCCTGTCGGTCGTCGCCGAGGTCGCCGCGTGGAGCAACGGACGCAACGGCCGCCCCATGCGCGAAGGAGAGTCGCCGTACCGACCTGCATAGGATCGACGCCATGGCCAGCGGGGACGACACCGACGTCGAGGTGGAGGCCCCGGCCGCGTTCGCCGGCGAGCCGGACGGATTCCAGCGGTTGTGGACCCCGCACCGGATGGCCTACATCGGCGGCGAGAAGCCGACCGACGAGGCGGGGGAGGGATGCCCCTTCTGTGCGGCGCCCGACCGCACCGACGCCGACGGCCTCATCGTCCACCGCGGTGAACGGTGCTACGTCGTGCTCAACCTCTTCCCGTACAACCCTGGCCACGTTCTCGTCTGCCCGTACCGGCACGTCTCGCTCTACCTCGACCTCACCGACCAGGAGACGACCGAGTTCACCGCCCTGACCAAGCAGGCATTGCGCGCGCTCGACAAGGCCAGCGCCCCCATGGGATACAACCTCGGCATGAACCAGGGCACCGTCGCCGGCGCCGGCGTGGCCGCCCATCTGCACCAGCACGTCGTCCCGCGTTGGGGCGGCGACTCGAACTTCCTGCCCATCGTTGCCCGCACCAAGGCGCTGCCGATGCTCCTCGAGGACGTCCGAACCCGGCTGGTGGAGGCCTGGCCGCAGGATTGAGAGCCCTCCAGGCGGATAGGCTGGCCGGCACCATGCTCAACCGACTTCTGCGTGAGACCTGGACCAAGGTCATGACGCCGATCGCGACGCTCTTCCTGCGTCTGGGCATCAGCCCCGACGTCGTGACGGTCGTCGGCACCGTCGGGGTATGCGTCGGAGCGCTCGCGTTCTACCCCCGCGGCCAGCTGCTGGTGGGCACCCTCGTCATCACCCTGTTCATCTTCAGCGACAACGTCGACGGCGTCATGGCGCGGATGTCCGGACGGCAGGGACCGTGGGGTGCCTACCTCGACTCGACCCTCGACCGGATCGGCGACGCCGCGATCTTCGGCGGCCTGGTGCTCTACTTCGCCGGCGTCCACGAGAACCTCCTGGCGGCCGGCGCCGCGCTCGCCTGCCTCATCCTGGGCTTCGTCGTGAGCTACTCCAAGGCGCGCGCCGAGGGGCTCGGGATGACCGCGAACGTCGGTATCGCCGAGCGCGCCGACCGGCTCCTCGCTGTCCTATTGGCCGCTTTTCTCGTCGGGGTGGGCGTGCCCGTCGTCCTCCTCGTGGTCGTCCTCATCCTGCTCTCGCTGGCCAGCCTGGTGACCGTCGTACAGCGGATGATCGCGGTACGCCGCCAGACCCTGGCCCGGACGCCGGACCAGCACACTCCCGGCCTGTCTGCGCCGTGAGCCGGACGTGACCACGTCCCGTACGGTCGGGGCGCGCGGGCTCGTGCCCGGGGGGTTGGCACCCTTCGTCCGTCACGTGACCGGTCGGGTCGCCTCGACGGGTCAGACGCTCGGGCTGCGGGGCGGGTTCGCGGCGGTCCGCGCACTGCCGGCGCCCGTCGCATACCGGCTCTTCGACCTCATCGCCGACATTTCCGTGCGCCGCGGCGGCAAGGGCGTGGACCGGCTGCGCTCCAACTACGCCCGGGTCCGCCCAGAGCTGGATGTGCGTGGGCTCGACGCATTGGTGCGGGCCGGGATGCGGTCGTACATGCGCTACTACTGCGACGCGTTCCGGCTCGCCGACCGCACCCAGGAGGAGCTCGCGGCGGCCGTGCGCATGGTCGGGGACGGCCCGGTTCGCGAGGCCTTGGCGACCGGGTCGGGGTGCGTCGTCTTCCTCGGCCACCTGGGCAACTGGGACGCCGCCGGCGCGTGGTCGTCCGGGCATCTCGCGCCGGTGACGACGGTCGTCGAGCGGCTCGAGCCGGAGGAGGTGTTCCGCGACTTCCTCGCGTTCCGCGAGTCACTGGGCATGACGATCATCCCGTTGACGGGGAGCGGCGACCCCTTCGTCGCGCTCAAGCAGGCGGTGGGCCGTGGGGCGTTCGTCGCGCTGCTGGCCGACCGCGACCTGACCCGCAACGGCGTCGAGGTCGACCTCTGCGGCCATCGCGCGCGCGTCGCCAAGGGCCCGGCGGTGCTGTCGGTGATGACCAAGGCGCCGCTGTTCACGGCGACCGTCTGGTACGAGGAGGCTCCGGGTCAGCCGGCCGGAAAGCGGGTCGTCATCGAGATGACGCC
>DATLPT010000263.1:0-4838 GCA_035535635.1 Lapillicoccus sp.
CCTGGCGGGTCAGCCGGTCGACGTGGCCTGGTACACCACCCGGGAGCGTGACCAGTCGGAAGTGCTGCCGTGGGACCACCTCGACTCGGGGCTCGACAAGGAGTGGCTCTGGGAGGACTGGCAGGAGGCTCTCGACGAGACCGAGGTCGACGACTGCCGGTGGACGCCGTGCTTCGACTGCGGGGTGTGCCCGCAGATGGGCACCGAGATCGAGATCGGGCCGACCGGGAAGACGCTGCTGCCGTTGACGGTGCTCGGGAGCGGCCGCGCGGCGCTGGCCGAGACGCGCTGAGGCAGCAGCGTCTGCCCATACGCCCGGTCCAGCGCCTGGTCAGCCGCGGACGTACTGGATCACGCCGACGACGTTTCCGGAGGGGTCGGCCAGGAACGTCAAGTCGCCGACTCCCGGGATCGTGGACCGCTCCATGACGACCCGGCCGCCCAGCTCCTCGACCCGGCCGAGTACCACCGTCAGGTCGTCGACCTCGATCGTGACCTCCGGCCCGGTGGTCCGAATGCCGGGAACCAGGTCCCGTCTCGTCTGCACCGCCGCCACCATTTCGTCGGCCGGCGGCAGCCGGGTTCGCACAAACCCCGGGTAGTACGGCTCGAACCGCCAGTCGAACAGGCCCTCGTAGAACGCCTGGGTGGCCCCGTCGTCGTCGGCGTTGACGGCCATGTGCGTGACGCGTCCCGGCACGACCGGCTCCTCAGACGGGGTGGCCGACGTGGGCCAGGGCCTGGCGTAGCAGCACCCCGTGGCCGCCGTCCATGTCGCCGCGCGCGGCCAGCGCGGCGGCCTCGTCGGGCGTGACCCAGGCCAGATCCAGCGCGTCCCGCTGCGGCGAGCAGTCACCCATGACAGGAACCACGAAGGCCAGGGCGACGGCGTGCTGGCGAGGGTCGTGGAACGGCGTCACGCCCGGGGTGGGGAAGTACTCCGCCACCGTGAACGGCTGCGGCGACAGCGGGATCTGCGGCATCGCGAGCGGTCCCAGGTCCTTCTCGATGTGCCGGATCAGTGCGTCCCGGATCCGCTCGCGGTAGAGCACCCGCCCGGAGACCAGCTCGCGGTCGATCGTCCCCTCCGACGAGGCGCGCAACAGCAGCCCGATCGTCGTGACGACGCCCCGCTCGTCCACCCGGACGGGGACCGCCTCGATGTAGACGATCGGTAGCCGCTCCCGCGCGTCGCGCAGCTGCTCACGGGTCAGCCAGCCGGCCGCGACCTCCGTCTCCGTCATGCCACGGTTCTACCAGTCCTCCGGAAAAGCAGCGGCCGGTCGCCGGTAGACTGAGTGCACAGGCGTTCGAGCCGTCATCAGCGGCGAGCCTCCGGAAGAACAGAGCGCACGCTCCCACTAGACCCGGACGGGTGGGCCCGTCACAGCCTTCGGCCAGAGCGGTCGTATGCCTCAAGCGTGCGGCAAGCGGGGTGGTACCGCGGCGGCGACGTCGTCCTCGCAGCGAGAGACCACGCAGACCCGCATACCGAACCGCAGGAGCCGAGCCACCGATGAGCGAGCGATCGCCGCAGTCTCCGGGCGCGCAGGCGCCGTACCCGCACGTGCCGTCCAGGCCGCGCTTCCCGCAGATGGAGGAGCGCGTCCTGAAGTACTGGGACGAGGACGGCACCTTCGTCGCGTCGGTCGAGAACCGCGATGCCGGCGAGAACGGCTCCAACGAGTTCGTCTTCTACGACGGGCCGCCGTTCGCCAACGGGCTGCCGCACTACGGCCACCTGCTCACCGGCTACGTCAAGGACATCGTCCCGCGGTACATGACGATGCGGGGCCGCCGGGTCGAGCGCCGGTTCGGGTGGGACACCCACGGGCTCCCGGCCGAGCTGGAGGCGATGAGCCAGCTCGGGATCAAGACCAAGGAGGAGATCCTCGAGCTCGGCATCGAGGCGTTCAACGCCAAGTGCCGCGAGTCGGTGCTGCGGTATACCGACGAGTGGCAGGCCTACGTGCGACGGCAGGCCCGCTGGGTCAACTTCGACCACGACTACAAGACGCTCGACCCCGACTACATGGAGTCGGTGATGTGGGCGTTCAAGCAGCTCTACGACAAGGGCCTGGTCTACTCGGGCTTCCGGGTCCTCCCGTACTGCTGGAACGACCAGACGCCGCTGTCAAACCACGAGCTGCGGATGGACGAGGACGTCTATCAGAACCGCCAGGATCCGGCCGTCACCGTCGGCCTGCGGCTGGAGACCGGCGAGCTGGCCCTGGTCTGGACGACGACGCCCTGGACCCTCCCCGCGAACCTCGGCATCATGGTCGGCCCCGACATCGACTACGTCGTCGTCGAGTCCGAAGTCACCGGTACGACCGAGCGCTACGTCATCGGCGAGGCGAGGCTCGAGGCATACGCCAAGGACCTGTTCCCGAACGGCGACGACCCGAAGGACCACGTCGTCGAGCGGCTGCGCGGAACGGACCTGCTGGGCCGCCGGTTCACGCCGCCGTTCGACTACTACCTCGGGCACCAGCGCGCCCACCACGTGTTCCCGGCCGAGTTCGTCACCACCGAGGACGGCACCGGGCTGGTCCACACGGCCGGCGCCTTCGGTGAGGAGGACAAGATCGTCACCGACGCGGCCGGGATCGAGCCGGTCGTCCCGGTCGGCGCCGACGGCCGGTTCTTGTATCCCGTCACCGACTACGAAGGCATGCTCGTCTTCGACGCGAACCTGCCGATCATCGACCACCTTCGGGCCCGCACCCGCGGGGAGGGCGACTCCGGCGCGGTCACCGAGGGCACCGTCCTGCTGCGCCGCGAGAGCTACGACCACGCCTACCCCCACTGCTGGCGGTGCCGCGAGCCGTTGATCTACATGGCGGTGTCGAGCTGGTTCGTCGAGGTGACGAAGATCAAGCAGCGGATGCTCGAGCTCAACGAGGAGATCTCGTGGACGCCTGGGCACATCAAGCACGGTCAGTTCGGCAAGTGGCTGGAGAACGCGCGCGACTGGTCGATCACTCGAAACCGGTTCTGGGGCAGCCCGGTTCCGGTGTGGAAGTCCGACGACCCGCGCTACCCGCGGATCGACGTCTATGGCTCGTTCGAGGAGCTCGAGCGCGACTTCGGCGTCGAGGTGACCGACCTGCACCGTCCGTTCGTCGACCGGCTGACCCGGCCGAATCCCGACGACCCGACCGGCCAGTCGACGATGCGGCGCGTGGAGGACGTCCTCGACGTGTGGTTCGACTCCGGGTCGATGTCGTTCGCCCAGGTGCACTACCCGTTCGAGAACCGGGACTGGTTCGAGCACCACTTCCCGGGCGACTTCATCGTCGAGTACATCGGGCAGACCCGCGGCTGGTTCTACACGCTGCACATCCTCGCCACGGCGCTCTTCGACCGGCCGGCCTTCTCGTCGTGCGTCTCGCACGGGATCGTCCTCGGTTCGGACGGCCAGAAGATGAGCAAGTCGCTGCGCAACTACCCGGACGTCAGCGAGGTGTTCGACCGCGACGGCGCCGACGCGATGCGGTGGTTCCTCATGTCCTCGCCGATCCTGCGCGGAAACGACCTCATCGTCACCGAGCAGGGCATCCGCGACGGCGTGCGTCAGGTGCTCATCCCACTGTGGAACGCCTGGTCGTTCTTCTCCCTGTATGCCAACGCGGCCGGCGGCGGGTCGGGTTACCGTGCGCGGTGGTCGACGGCCTCGACCGACGTGCTCGACCGGTACCTGCTGGCCAAGCTGCGTGACTTCGTCGCGACGATGCAGTCGCAGATGGACGCCTACGAGGTCGCCAACGCGTGCGACACGATGCGCGGTTTCCTCGACGTCCTCACTAACTGGTACATCCGGCGCTCCCGAGACCGGTTCTGGGGCGGTGAGGACGAGTCGGCCAAGGCGGCCTTCGACACCCTCTACACGACGCTCGAGACGGTGTGCCGCGTCGTGGCGCCGCTGCTTCCGCTCACGACCGAGGAGATCTGGCGGGGGCTGACGGGGGAGCGGTCGGTCCACCTGACCGACTGGCCGTCCTACGAGGACCTGCCGGAGAACGAGACCCTCGTGGCGTCGATGGATCGGGCCCGCGCGGTCTGTTCGACGGCGTCCGCGCTACGCAAGGCCGCTCAGCTACGGGCCCGGCTGCCGTTGGCCTCGCTGACGGTCGTGACGCCGGATTCGACTGCGTTGCGGGCGTTCTCGGCGGTCGTTCGCGACGAGGTCAACGTCAAAGACGTGCGCCTTGTCGACCTGGCCGACGCGACGGAGGCCGACTTCGGCGTCACCCGACGGCTCACGATGAACGCCCGCGCCGCCGGCCCACGACTGGGCCGGGACGTCCAGACCGCGATCAAGGCTGCCAAGTCGGGTGACTGGTCGATGGCCGAGGACGGAACCGTGACCGCCGGCGGCCTGGCCCTCGAGGAGGGCGAGTACGCCGTCGAGACCGTCGTCGAGTCGTCGACCGAGCACCGCGAGCAGGCCGTGGCCATGCTGCCCGGCGGAGGGTTCGTCGTCCTGGACACCGCGGTGACTCCGGAGCTCGGGCGCGAGGGTCTCGCGAACGACCTGGTCCGCGCCGTGCAGCAGGCCCGCCGTGATGCCGGCCTGCACGTCAGCGACCGGATATCGCTCACCGTCACCGGTGACGAGGCGGTGTTCGACGCGACCGTGGCGCACCGCGACCACCTCGTCGGCGAGACGCTGGCCACCCAGTTCGGGTCGTCGCCACGGCTCGACGACCTGCGGGCCGGGAACGGGGTCGCCGAAGTGACCGTCGGCGACGGCCACCGCGCGCGGCTGCAGGTGAGGAGGACGGCCTGATGCCCGCCGTCGTGAACGTGATGGTCCGCCCGGCCGTGGAGGCCGA
>DATLPT010000264.1:0-4312 GCA_035535635.1 Lapillicoccus sp.
AGCCGCTCGAGGCCGTCCTCCAGCTCGACCCGAGGCTGCCAGCCGAGGACCCGGTATGCGTCGGAAGGGTCGGCACACGCATACCGGACATCGCCGTCCCGGAATTGCCCAGTGACCAGCGGCTCCGGCGCCCCGTACCGACGGGACACGAGCCGCGCGACCTCGTGGATCGTGACCGGGACACCGGACCCGACGTCGAGCGCCGGAAGGCCCTCAACCGCAATGGGATCGAGGTCGCATACTGCTGACTCCAGTGCCCGTGCCACGTCGTCCACGTGGACGAAGTCCCGCACGATTCGCCCGTCCTCGTAGACCGGGATCGCCTTGCCCGCCGCGGCGAGCCGGCCGAACAGCGGCAGGATGCCGGTGTACAGGTTCGTCGGCGACTGGCCGGCCCCGTAGACGTTCTGCAGGCGCAGGGCCACCGGCGGCACGCCGACGGCCAGACACCACGCCCGGAGGACGTGCTCCTGCGCAAGCTTCGTCGCCGCATACACGCTGCTCGGGCGCGGCTCGACGCGTGAGGCTGACGCCGGCCGTGGGGTGAGACCGGGGAAGTCCCAGGTTCCGGCGGCCAGCATGGCGTGGGTTCGCTGACCGGGCAGCACGACGGTGCCCGACGCGTCGACCCATGGTCCCTCGCCGTAGACCGCGCGGCTCGACGCGAGGACGATCCGGTCGGGCCGGGTCCCGTGCCGGGTGAAGGCGTCGAGCATCGCAGTCGTCCCGACGACGTTGACCGACGCGTGGCGAGAAGCCTCGGTGAGCGACTGGGCCGTCCCGGTCTCAGCGGCCAGGTGGACGACGGCGGCCGGCTGTACCTCGGTGAGCACGCGGTCCCACACGTCCGTGTCGATGACGTCGCCGACGACGAGCTCGACGCGGTGGTCGAGGGCGTCGGGCCGCGACCGGGTGGGGTGAATCTGCGGGTGCAAGGAGTCCAGGGCGACGACGCGGTCGAAGCGGGTCAGCAGCCGTCCCGCCAGGACACAGCCGAGAAAGCCGGCGCCGCCGGTGATCAACGCGGTCGTCGGCACGTTCCGGGAGCCTACCCAGCGCTCAGCTGAGCAGCCGGGCGACGACCGCGTCGTGGAACCGGTGCAGCTGCTCGATGTCGTCACCGGCGTCGTCACCCACCGGCCACACGAGCATCCACTGGACACCGGCGTCCCGGAAGGCGGCGACCTTGTCGAGAACGGCCTCGCCGGTGCCGAAGGCCAGCCGCTCCCGCAGCTGGTCGACCGGGCGGTGCATGACGGGCGCAAGCCGGTTCGTCAGCACGTCGTCGGCGCGGCGCGCGTCGACGTGGAACCACATCGTGCCGAGCGCCGTGGCGAAACCCTCCGGGTCGCGGCCACTGCCGGCCAGCCGTTCCCGCAGCGAGGCCCATCCCGCTCCGAACTCGTCGGCTCCGAGATTGTATGCGGACGCGAGCCAGCCGTCCCCGAGCCTGGCCACCCGACGCATACCGGCGTCCGACCCCCAGCTGCCCAGCCACAGCGGCGGACCGCCGGGCTGGACCGGCAGCGGCGTCAGTGGCTCGTCGACCTTGTAGTGCGCCCCGGCGAAGGAGTCGCCGCGGAGCAGGGCGCGGGTGGCCCGGACCGCCTCGTCGAACCGCTCCCACCGCTCTACGAACGGGACGGCCACCGAGGCGTAGTCACGCTGCGACGAACCCGGCGCCAGACCGGCGACGACTCGTCCGCCGGACAGCACGTCAAGCGCGGCCAGGGCCTTGGCGAGCACAGCCGGCCCGCGGACGACCGGATTCGCGACGGTCGTGACGAGCCTCGCACTGCCCGAGCAGGAGACGACGGCGGCGAGCGCGGTCGGCCCGTCGAGCCAAGGCGAGTCGAAGACGACGTGGTCGTTGGCGCACACCGCCTCGAAGCCGAGCTCGACCGCGGTCTCGACGTACCTCGCGAGATGGTCGACATCGAACCGCTGGCCGCCGAGACCCATCAGCGGCAGGTGGACGCCGAATTTCACGGGCCCAGCATGACGTCTCGTGAACTCTGCGTTAACTGACAGCGCGCGGACATCGCGGTTTGGCAGGCTGTGGTGGTGAGGATCGAGGTGAAGGTGACGCCGGACGGCAAGGCGACCCTCGAGATCGACGGGGCGCGGACCTCGGCGCGTCCGGTGAGCTGGCTCGACGCCATGCACCGGCCGTACCCGCTCGTCTGGCTGTCTCGGCAGCGCCAGTACGACGTGGAGCTGTGGGTGGGTGGCGAGCTGGTCGGATACGTCCCCGGTCCCGATGCCGAAGTCGACGCCGCCTACGAGGATGCGGAGCGCCGGATCGCCTAATACTCAGGCGCGCCCAACGGCCGCAGGCTCGACGTAGGGACGACGACGTAGAGCCCGCTGGCGTCGACGACGGCGCAGCGGCGGTCGTCCTCGTCGTTCCGCAACAGCACCACCCTCGTCCCGGCGGAGAGGGAGCCGTCCTCCCCCGTGCTGCCGGACGACGCATACGAGAACGGCGTCGCCGCGACTGTCTCGTGGGTGAACCGGTTGGGGGGCGGTCGGATCAGGCTCTCCGGGGGGACCAGGCTCTCCGTGGGAAGAACCCGGGCCTCGGGGCGGGTAAAGCCCTCGCTCATCCGGTGCGCTCTCAGACCAGGCTCTCTCGCGGGAGCACCACCGGCAGGTTGGTCAGGACGACGCCGTCGGCGAACAGACCACGCGGCGCGACCAGCCGGCCCTCCTCGGCCAGCGACAGCAGGTCTGGGAGCGTGAAGGGCTCCGCGGCTGAGGCGTCGACGGTGTAGCCGAGGTCCTGGAGGCTGCCGACCGTCACGGCGCTCATCGGGTTGCCCGGAGCGGAGATGAAGCCGGACATCAGCTCGTTGCGGAAGACCGTCTCGCGCCAGTGCCCGCCGGCGGTGCCGGGCCCGCCGATGTTCTCGACCGGAACCCGGACCGCGCGACCGGCTCCGCGCAGCACCTTGTATGCGGCCATGGCCGCCTTACCGGAGAACGTCGGGTTGTCGGTTCCCTCGCCCTTGAGCAGCTTCTTGAGCGGCCAGACAGTGCCGATGCCGAGGACGTGGCCCATCTCGTGGGTGATGACGTCGTTGAGAGTGCCCTCGGACTGCATCTTCTTCAGGTCGTCGGTGTCGAACGTCATGACGCCCTTGGCCGGCAACAGGGCCGACGCACCCGACCCCTCCGGCCGGATGTGCGTGGGGCCGGCCTGCCCGAGGATCTTGCCGGGTCCGTCGATGGGTCGGCCCTGAGCCTCGATGAGGACGTCGTCGATGACGTCGTCCCCGATCCGGACGGGCGGCAGGTCGCCGACGATAGCCGTGACCCAGCGGTCGGCGGCCGCGGTGAACGCCGCCTTCTGCCGGGCGTTCAACCCGCCGAGAAAGCGCACCTCGATGGTGAACGGCGACTCGGTGGCGGCCAGCTCGCGGGCCTGCGCCCGGTCGGCGACAGCCAGATAGGTCTCGTAAGCCATGTCAGTTCCTCCCGGAAGCTTGCTGAGAACGGCTGGGCGTCAGGACGAACGCGGTCCGTCCATGATGCTCTCGGCGCTCCGGTCGCCGCCGGGGATTCGGACATCAGGGCGCCCGTCGAGCGATCCGCCTGGATGCACCTACGCCGGCACGACCGTCGCCGCGGCCCGGAGCCGCACGACGTCGGCGGGATCGACATCCCCCGCGATCGGCTGGAGGACCGCGGCACCCGACCACGCCACCGCATCCCCCAGGATCTCGGGCCAGTCACGTCCGGCCGCCAACCCCGTGGCCACGGCGGCGGCCGCCGCGTCGCCCGCACCGGTCGGGTTGCCGCGCAAGGGCGCGCCCGGCCGGGCGACGAAGATCCGGTCGTCGGCCAGGTACGCACGCATACCCTCCCGTCCGGCGGAGACGACCACGTGGCGAACACCCAGCTCCTGCAACGCCTTCGCCCCGGTCGTCTCCTCGTTCGCACCGGTGGCAGCCAGCAGCTCCGTCCGGTTCGGCACCGCCACGTCGGCACCCGCGGCGCACGCCACCCGCAGCGGCTCGCCCTCCGCGTCGACGAGCGTCGCCGCGCCGGACGTCCGGGCCGCCGTGACGATCTGCCCGTATGCGTCGGCCTCGGCACCGCGCGGAAGGCTGCCGCAAACCGCTACGACGGTGGCTCCGGCGGCGACGTGGACACGAACCCGCGCGACGACCGCGTGCATCTCGTCCGGCGTCACCGACGGTCCGGGCTCGTTGAAGATCGTCGCGTCGCCGCTCTCGGAGGAGACGACGTTCACCGTCCGTCGCGTCTCGCCCGCGCAGGTCAGCACCTCGTACGGCAGGCCGCGCACCGT
>DATLPT010000265.1:0-7712 GCA_035535635.1 Lapillicoccus sp.
AGCGCACCCTGAGCCAGACCGAGTTCCTGCTTGAGCTCAACCCGCTGGTCGAGGCCGAGCTGAACCGGCACATTCCGGTCGCGAAGGAGTGGTTCCCTCACGAGTACATCCCGTGGAGCGAGGGCCGCAACTTCGACGGGATCATGGGCGGCGACGCCTGGAGCCCCGACGACTCGCCGATGAACGACGTGGCCCGTAGCGCCCTCGTCGTCAACCTCCTCACCGAGGACAACCTCCCGAGCTACCACCACGAGATCGCGACGATCTTCGGCCGTGACGACGCCTGGGGCGCGTGGGTGCACCGCTGGACCGCCGAGGAGGGCCGGCACGGGATCGCCATGCGGGACTACCTCGTCGTCAAGCGGTCCGTCGACCCGGTCGAGCTCGAACGGTTCCGGATGACGCACATGTCCCAGGGGTATGCCGCGGACCACCCGGACTCGATGATGCACTCACTGGCCTACGTCTCGTTCCAGGAGCTGGCCACGCGGGTGAGCCACCGGAACACCGGGAAGTACACCGACGACCCGATGGCCGACCGGCTGCTCGCCCGGATCGCGGCGGACGAGAACCTCCACATGGTCTTCTACCGCAACCTCATGCAGGCAGCGCTCGAGCTCGCTCCAGACCAGGCCATGCGCGCGATCACCGACGTCGTCGCCGGCTTCAAGATGCCCGGCTCCGACATCCCGGGCTTCCAGCGCAAGGCGGTCGAAATGGCCGTGGCCGGGATCTACGATCTCCGCTCCCACCGGGACGAGGTCGTCATGCCGGTTCTTCGGTTCTGGAAGGCCTTCGAGCTGGAGGGGCTCTCACCGGAGGGCGAGCAGGCCCGGTCCGAGCTGGCCACGCTCATGGACGGCCTCGACAAGCAGGCGGCCCGGTTCGAGGACAAGCGCGACACCCTGAAGGCACGGATGGACATCGGCTGAGGGCGTCCGGAGCTTGGGCACGCCAGCCGGATGCTGAGACGCGCGTGCACGCCGGTTGACACCTAACACCCGCGGAGAGCACCGTTGGGAACGTGGCCCGAGTCCTCGTACTCCATGAGCGCGTCTGAGCAGGCAACCAGCCGAATCCTCAGCGCGCTGCCCTTCTGTCCCTTGCGGACCGGAGGGTTTTTTTGTGAGCGAGGCGATTCCAGAGCGGCTCCTCGACCAATCCGACCGAAAGCAGTAGACCAGTGAGCAACGGCGCGACACCGGTGCGACCCACCCCCGCAGACATGGCCCAGCACGCCCGCCCTCGTTCCGCGACCCCGGCGGGCGTCGCGAGCGCACCGGGGGCGCGGCCGGTCCCCGCGTCCAGCCATCCGCGGCCGGCGTCCCAGCCGCCGACGCCGGCCCCGCAGCAGGTCACGGGCGCGCAGGCGCTCGTCAAGTCCCTGGAGCACCTCGGCGTCGAGACGGTCTTCGGCATTCCCGGTGGGGCGATCCTTCCCGCATACGACCCGCTCATGGACTCGACCTCGGTCCGGCACGTCCTCGTGCGCCACGAGCAGGGCGCCGGCCACGCGGCGGAGGGGTATGCGGCTGCGACCGGACGGGTCGGCGTGTGCATGGCGACCTCGGGTCCGGGAGCCACGAACCTCGTCACCCCGCTGGCCGACGCGTACATGGACTCCATGCCCGTCGTCGCCATCACCGGACAGGTGTCGAGCAAGGCCATCGGGACCGACGCCTTCCAGGAGGCCGACATCCGGGGCATCACCATGCCCATCACGAAGCACAACTACCTCGTCACCGATGCCGCCGAGATCCCGCGCGCGTTGGCGGAGGCGTTCCACATCGCCGCGACCGGGCGACCCGGCCCGGTGCTCGTCGACATCAGCAAGGACGCGCTGCAGGCCACGACGTCGTTCTCGTGGCCGCCGCAGGTCGACCTCCCGGGGTACCGACCGGTGATCCGCCCGCACAGCAAGCAGATCCGGGAGGCGGCGCGGCTCATCACGGCGGCCAAGCGTCCGGTCCTCTACGTGGGCGGGGGGGTCATCCGCAGCGGGGCGAGCGAGGAGATGCGGGGCCTGGTCGACCTGACGCAGATCCCCGTGGTGACGACTCTCATGGCTCGTGGCGGGGTTCCGGACTCGCACCCGCTCAACCTCGGTATGCCGGGCATGCACGGGACGGTCGCCGCGGTGACCGCGCTCCAGAAGTCCGACCTGCTCATCACCATCGGAGCGCGGTTCGACGACCGCGTGACCGGGCAGCTCTCGACCTTCGCCACCGGCGCCAAGGTCATCCACGCCGACATCGACCCGGCGGAGATCTCGAAGAACCGGCTCGCGGACGTCCCGATCGTCGGCGACGCCAAGGAGGTCATCCGCGACCTCGTCGCCCTGCTGACCGATGAAGGCATGGGTGACGCCGACTACGCCGAGTGGCGCGCGACCACGCAGGACTGGAAGGACACCTTCCCGCTCGGCTACACCGACTATCCGGACCGGCTCGAGCCCCAGTTCGTCATTGACCGCATCGGCAAGCTGACCGGGCCCGAGGGGGTCTACGTCGCCGGCGTCGGCCAGCACCAGATGTGGGCCGCGCAGTACGTGCAGTACGAGCGCCCGAACGCGTGGCTCAACTCCGGCGGCCTGGGGACCATGGGCTACTCGGTGCCGGCGGCCATGGGCGCCAAGGTCGGCGAGCCCGACCGCGTCGTCTGGGCCATCGACGGCGACGGCTGCTTCCAGATGACCAACCAGGAGCTGGCCACCTGCGTCATCAACCAGATCCCCATCAAGGTGGCGATCATCAACAACTCCAGCCTGGGCATGGTGCGGCAGTGGCAGACGCTCTTCTACAACGAGCGCTACTCCAACACCGACCTGCACACGAGCAGCCACCAACGGATCCCCGACTTCGTCAAGCTGGCTGAGGCCTACGGCTGCGTCGGGCTGCGGGCGGAGAAGCAGGAGGAGGTGGACGCGGTGATCAAGCACGCGCTCGAGATCAACGACCGCCCGGTCGTCATCGACTTCATCGTCCACCCGGATGCCATGGTGTGGCCGATGGTCCCGGCCGGCGTCAGCAACGACAAGATCCTCAACGCCCGCGGCGAGGCCCCGGTCTGGGACCGAGAGGACTGAGAGGGCGACGATGAGCAAGCACACCCTGTCCGTCCTCGTCGAGGACAAGCCCGGCGTCCTGGCCCGGATCGCCGGACTCTTCTCGCGACGCGGCTTCAACATCGACGCGCTCGCGGTCGGCCCGACCGAGCACCACGACATTTCGCGGATGACCGTCGTCGTCGACGTCGAGGAGTTCCCGCTCGAGCAGGTGACCAAGCAGCTGAACAAGCTGGTCGAGGTGCTCAAGGTCGTCGAGCTGGATCCCAACGCCTCGGTGCAGCGGCAGGTGGTCCTGGTCAAGGTGCGCGCCGACGCGAACACGCGGTCGAGCATCCTCGAGACCGTCGAGCTGTTCCGGGCCAAGGTCATCGACGTCGCGCACGACAGCCTGACCATCGAGTGCACCGGCAAGGCCGACAAGGTGCAGGCCCTGTTGCACGTCCTCGAGCCATTCGGTGTCCGCGAGCTGGTGCAGTCCGGCATCGTCGGTGTCGGGCGCGGACCGCGGTCGATCACCGACCGAAGCCTGCGGACCGCGTAGCCTCGCGAATCGCATACCCGACAACGCTTTCCCAACGCGAAGGAGCTGGCCACCATGGCCGAGATGTTCTACGACGACGACGCTGACCTGTCGGTCATCCAGGGCAGGAAGGTCGCCGTCATCGGCTACGGGAGCCAGGGACACGCCCACGCCCTGAACCTGCGCGACTCCGGCGTCGACGTCCGCGTCGGCCTGGCCGAGGGCAGCAAGTCAAAGGCCAAGGCGGAGGCCGAGGGACTCACGGTGAGGTCGGTCGCAGACGCCGTCAAGGAGGCCGACCTCGTCGTCATCCTCACGCCGGACCAGGTGCAGCGGCACGTGTACGCGAAGGACATCCAGCCCAACCTCCGGGAGGGAGCCGCGCTTCTTTTCGGGCACGGGTTCAACATCCGGTTCGGGTACATCAAGCCGGAGCCGGGCTCGGACGTCCTCATGGTCGCGCCGAAAGGCCCCGGCCACCTGGTGCGCCGTGAGTTCGCGGACGGTCGCGGAGTTCCGGTGCTGCTCGCCGTCGAGCAGGACGCGTCCGGGCAGGCGTGGGACCTCGCCAAGGCGTACGGAAAGGCCATCGGCGGGTTGCGCGCCGGCGCCATCAAGACGACCTTCACCGAGGAGACGGAGACCGACCTGTTCGGCGAGCAGGCGGTCCTCTGCGGCGGGGCCTCGCAGCTGGTGATGTACGGCTTCGAGACGCTTGTCGAGGCGGGGTACCAGCCCGAGGTGGCCTACTTCGAGTGCCTTCACGAGCTGAAGCTCATCGTCGACCTGATGATCGAGGGCGGGATCGCCAAGCAGCGCTGGTCGGTGTCGGACACCGCCGAGTACGGCGACTATGTTTCCGGTCCCCGGGTCATCGACCCGCACGTGAAGGAGAACATGCAGGCGGTCCTCGCCGACATCCGGAGCGGCAAGTTCGCCCAGCGGTTCATCGACGACCAGGACGCGGGGGCGCCGGAGTTCAAGGCGCTGCGCGAGAAGGGCGCCCAGCATCCCATCGAGACAACAGGCAAGGAGCTGCGCGGCCTGATGAGCTGGATCAAGGACAGCGACAGCGACTACGTGGAGGGGTCCGCGGCCCGCTGACAGCCGATGAATCCCACGTACCGTTGTCGTCGCGGTCCGGACGTCTACATCGGGTTCCAACCCGATGTCCACGTCCGGAACATGCGGTCAGCGGGGTGATTCCACTCGAACGCCGCGGCGTTCCTAGACTCGGCGCGTGAGCGACTGGCCCTACGCGCTGACCTTCGGCGTCTTCTTCCTCCTGGCGCTGGCTCGGGGCAGCGCGACCTACTGGGCCGGCCGCGCGCTTCGGTACGGAGGTCAGCGCACGGCGCTCGGGCGTCACCTGGACCGCCCTGCGGTGGCCCGGGCTGAAGCGCTCGTCGGCCGGTTCGGGGCGCCCGCCGTCGCCGTCTCGTTCCTCACCATCGGCTTTCAGACCGCGGTGAACGCCGCCGCGGGGGCGCTGCGGATGCCGTGGTGGCGGTACGTTCCCGGCGTCATGGTCGGAGCCCTTTTCTGGGCCAGCATCTACACGACCATCGGGTTCGCGGTGCTGGAGGCGTGGTTCGGCGAACACCCCTGGCCGTGGGTCGTCGGAGCTGTGGTCGCGGTCCTCGTGGTGGCCGGCGCGACCTGGCTGGTCCGCCGGCGCCGCGCCGCCCGGGCGCCGGCCGAGCCCTAGGGGGTTGCGCGGCCCCGGCCGAAGAACTCGTTGGCCCTCCGCGAGTACAGCAGGGCCAGCACGATGATCGCGATGATGACCTGGCCGACGGACGTCCCGCGCTGGTTGCCCGGCTGGAACGCCGCAAACAGGCCGGCGACGATGGTCAGCACGTTGACGATGGCGACGATGATGCGGGCGCCGTTGCTGCCGCGGAACAGGCCCCGCGCGACCGCCAGCTCGATGATGCCGAACAGCAGGACGACGATCCCGATCGTGAGGATCACCGTCTTCTGGTTGCTCGTGAGGTCGCTGCTGGCCGACGCGAGCAGCGCGAGCAGGCCGGCGATGATGTAGAGGATCCCCGAGATGATGACGAGAACGCCGAGGAACGTCACGCCACCGGGCCGTCGAGTGGGTGCTGCGGTCATAGCGCTTGCCTCCCTGCTGAAGCTGGTTCCGTGGTGGCATCTTCCCAGCCTCGCGACGCCGGCTGCCTAGACTTCGGGGAATGAACCGTCGACCGATGCCGCCGTGGCAGTCCTGGGCCCTCGTCGTGGGCGCCGTAGTCGTCGGGTGCGTCCTCGTCGCCTCCCGGATCCGACCCGTGGCCATCGTCGGTGTTGTTGTCGTCGTCGTGGCGCTTCTCATCGTCTCGCGGATGGCCATCGAGGCGTTCGGTCGGTCGCGTCGCTGAGTGGCCGCCTCGCCGGGCGCCGTCCGGTATGCGGCATACCGGTCCCACTTGCTGATCGGGGGCAATGACTCGGTGAGGCCGGCTCTAGACTCCTCGCGGCACGACGCGGTGCCGCTTTCGCTGCACCCGGAACGCCTGATTGGACCCTGACGTGACCAAGCCCGTCGTCCTCATCGCCGAGGAGCTCTCGCCTGCGACGATCGACGCCCTCGGCCCCGACTTCGAGATCCGGCACACCGACGGTGCCGACCGCGCGCAACTGCTGCCGGCGCTGGCCGATGTCGACGCGGTACTGATTCGGTCGGCGACACGGATGGACGCCGAAGCCCTGGCCGCCGGCAAGAAGCTCAAGGTCATCGCCCGGGCCGGCGTGGGGCTCGACAACGTCGACGTGCCGGCCGCGACGCAGGCCGGCGTCATGGTCGTCAACGCGCCCACGTCCAACATCACGTCGGCGGCCGAGCTCGCCATCGGGCTGCTGCTCGCCTCGGCGCGGAACATCGCTCCGGCCAACTCGGCGCTCAAGGGCGGCGCGTGGAAGCGCAGCCGGTACGGCGGCGTCGAGCTGCTCGACAAGACCGTCGGCATCGTCGGTTTGGGCCGGATCGGCGCCTTGGTGGCCGAGCGGCTCAAGGGGTTCGGGGTCACGCTCATCGCGTACGACCCGTACACCTCGCCGGCGAAGGCCGGCCAGCTCGGGACTCGTCTGGTCGGGCTGGATGAGCTGCTGGCCGAGTCGGACTTCATCACCGTCCACCTCCCCAAGACGCCGGAGACCGCCGGTCTCATCGGGGAGGAGGCGCTAAAGAAGGTCAAGCCGACCGTGCGGATCGTCAACGCGGCGCGGGGCGGCATCGTCGACGAGCAGGCTCTCGCCGACGCGATCCGCGACGGCCGGGTCGCGGGGGCCGGCCTCGACGTCTTCGCCAAGGAGCCGACGACCGAGTCGCCCCTGTTCGACTTCGAGTCGGTCGTCGTCACGCCGCACCTCGGCGCCTCGACCGAGGAGGCACAGGAGAAGGCCGGCGTATCCGTGGCGCGGTCGGTCCGGCTGGCCCTCGGCGGCGACCTGGTTCCGGACGCGGTGAACGTCTCGGGCGGTGCGATCGCCGAGGAGGTCCGGCCGGGCATTGCGCTGGTCGAGAAGCTCGGGCGGATCTTCACCGCGGTGGCGGGGCAGGTCCCGGTCCAGCTCGACATCGACGTCCGCGGGGAGATCACCGAGTTCGACGTCTCGGTGTGGCGGCTCTCGGCTCTGAAGGGACTGTTCCAGGACGTCGTCGAGGAACACATCTCCTACGTCAACGCGCCGGTCATCGCCGAGCAGCGCGGAGTCGAGACGCGGCTGCTGACCGACCCGGCGAGCGGGGACTTCCGCAACGTCACGACGCTGCGGGGGACGCTCGGTGACGGCACCGAGGTCTCGGTCGCCGGTACGCTCACCGGTCCGCGGATGATCGAGAAGATTGTCGGCGTCAACGGCTTCGATCTCGAAGTGCCCCTCACCGACCACCTCGCCGTGTTCACGTATGCGGATCGCCCCGGCGTCGTGGGGCAGGTCGGCCAGATCCTGGGCGACGAGAGCATCAACATCGGCGGTATGCAAGTGGCCCGGAGCGAGAGGCGGGGTTCGGCGCTGGTGCTGCTCAACGTCGATGTCGAGCTGCCCCAGAGCGTCGCGGCGCGGATCGCCGAGGCCATCGGGGCGGAGAGCTTCGCCGTCGTCAACCTCTGACGCCTT
>DATLPT010000266.1:0-6521 GCA_035535635.1 Lapillicoccus sp.
GACGCTGCCGAACCCGAACAAGGTCGGGCCGTGCCATGGCAGCAGCGAGTCGTCGTTGTCACGCCACCAGTGGGCCAGGCCCCCGCCCGCCATCGGAGTGACCAGTTCGAAGTTGCCGACGCCGCCCAGGCTGCTCTGCAGCACTGCGTGCTGTCCCGACACGCCAGTTGTACCTGCGATCGGGGTCGGTCCGTGCCACGCCCACGTGGCGCCATCGTCGCGAAAGTAGTGCTCGAGATGGTCTCCGCAGCGGACGACGAGTTCGAGGTTCCCGGCGGGGCCGAAGTTGCTCTGCAGCATCGCCACAGCATTTACGGCCCCCGCCGCGAAGAACGTCGGCGCGCTCCAGGGCAGCCCCGCGGCGTCGTTGTCGCGTGCCCAGTGCGCGAGTCCGCCACCTCCCGCGGCCGCCACGGGCGCGACGACCTCGAAGTTGCCCGTCGAGCCATGCGAACTCTGAATCATTGCCACCGACTCCATGACCGGCACGCTTCCGGGCAGGAAAGTCCGCGCCTGCCAGCGCCAGCTGCCACCGTCGTCGCGCCAATGGTGTACCAGCTGGCTGCCTTCGAGCGCGACTGCCTCCAGGTTGCCGGAAGAACCGAAATTGCTCTGGACGATGGAAAGTGAGTACACGTCGTCTGCACTGCCGAACGCGATCCCCGACGCGATCCACGGCAGCTGCGCGGAGTCGTTGTCGCGCCAGAAATGGGCAGCGCCGCCACCGGCGAGTCGACGAACCACGACCTCGAAGTTGCCAACGCCGCCATGGGTGCCCTGGACGAAAAGCGTGGAGTGCCTCGTGGGCATAGGGTCAACCTACCGATGATCTGAGCCCTGAGGCCGGACGAGGATGCACAGGTCAGATGCCTCTGTCGCCCGCTCCCGCCACAGCGACACCTGTTGCGCGGCGGGGCATGACCTCTGGCCAGCCACTCCTGCACAACATTCGTCCGGCCGGGTGCAGGTACTCGGCGGTGGCACCTTTGCCGGTCAAGTACTTGCCCAGCTCGGTGAGGGCGGCTCGGACGGACCTCTTTATTCGGCTCCTGGCCGCTGACCTGCGGCGTCGTCGTGCGCGAGGGGGGACTTGAACCCCCACGCCCTTGCGGGCACTGGCACCTGAAGCCAGCGCGTCTGCCATTCCGCCACTCGCGCGCGGGGACCAGTGTGCTGCATGGCCCGCACTCCCGCCAAACCGCTAGCCGGACCCCTCCGCCGGCTCGGTGATCCAGCGCTGCACCCGCGCGTCCCAACGGAACCGCTGCCCGTCGCCGCCCGTCCAGGAACTCGAGGCGCCCCGTCCACCCGCGGCGGCCGCGACGTCGGGTGGCGGTTCCTCCGCCGCATCGGGCGGCCGAGGAGCGGCCAGGACCCACTCCTGCTTGTAGGCGTCCCAGGCGTACCCGCCCATCGTGGCCACGACCGCCTCAGGCTCCGGCGGGGGTGCCGGTACCCAACCGGTATGCGCGACCGTCGCCTCCTCAGCCTCGATCACCGGCGCCGCACTGACGAGTGAGGGGGGTAACGGCCCGGATTCCGGGACGTTTTCACCCTCACTCACTAGTGGCGGCGCCCAGGCGACCGTCACCGGCTGCGGCTCGACCTCCGTCACGGAGGGCTCGACGACGCCCGGCATGATGCCCGACCGGGCGCGCTCTTGGGCCTCGTAAGCCTCCAGCTCGTCGGGCGTGAGGTAGCCGTACAACGGGTGTGTGGGGTCGGGTGGGACGTATCCCTCCGGGAGCTCCACACGCATACGACAGAGGGTAGGGCCCGTGAATCGACGGTTCACCAATGACGATGCGCGCCACCGTTACCATGAACCGACTTCCCGCCCGGGGAGCCGAACTCTCGAGGAGAGCGCGAGTGGGACTGTTCGACAGGGTCGAGCGCGGCCTGGAGCGAGCGGTCAACAGCGCCTTCGCCAAAGCGTTCAAGTCCGAGGTCCAGCCGGTCGAGCTGGCCTCCGCCATCCGGCGGGCCATGGACGACCGCGCCGCCGTCATGGGCCACGGCCGCACGATGGTTCCGAACCTCTACACCATCGAGCTCTCCCGCACCGACTTCGAACGTCTGTCCGGCTACGAGGAGGCACTCTCCGACGAGCTGGTGGCTGCCGCGCAGGAGCACGCCGACTCTCAGCGCTACCAGCCGGGCGGTCCCGTGCAGATCAGCTTCCACCGCGACGAGGAGCTCGAGACCGGCGTCTTCCGGGTGCGCCCCGCCACCAGCCGGCGGTCGATCGCCCCGAGCACTCAGGCGCCCCGGCACGAACCGGCTCCCTCGGCCCAGAACGCCCCCGTGGCGCCGCCGCCCCAACGGCCCACGACCAGTCCCGTCGCCCGTCCGTGGCTCGTCATCGACGGCGAGCGGTACCCGCTCATCGGCGCGCACACCGTCATCGGGCGCGACGAGCTGGCCGACGTCGTTCTCGACGACCCAGGCGTCTCGCGACGTCACTGTGAGATCCGCGTGACCAACGACGGACCGCACCTCGTGACCTCCATCCGCGACCTGGGGTCGACGAACGGCACGTTCGTCAACGGTCAGCGCATCACCAGCACACGGCTCGACGAGGGGGACGAGATCACCATCGGGCGCACCCATGCGGTGTTCCGGCCCGGTAAGCGGTGATACCTGCGTGACGACAGCGAAGCCGGGGGTACCTCCCGCTTGCGGGGGAGGACACGAGCGAGGGACGAGCGGGGCCCGGAGAGAGCGCGGAGTCGCGCGAGAGGGTTCTACGTGAGTGAGCTGACCTACACGATCATCCGTCTCGGCCTCCTCGCCCTGCTCTGGGTGTTCGTACTGTCCTTGGCCGCGGTCCTGCGGCGCGACATCTACGGCACGCGCATCTCCCGGCGCAGCCGCCGCGACCGCCGCTCCTCCCCTCCGTCGCCGGCGCGGACGCCGGTGCCGGCCGGCGCCGCAGCCGCCGGAGCCGCCGCCGCTCCACCGCCGGCGCGGGCCCCGCGACGTCGCCGGGACCCCGTCAGCCTGGTCGTCACCGATGGACAGATGGCCGGAACCTCGCTGCCGTTCGGCCGCCAGGGTGTCCTCATCGGCCGCGCTCCGGAATGCACGCTCGTGCTCGACGATGAGTTCGCCTCGGGCCGGCACGCCCGAATCTTCCCCCGCGCCGAGGGCTGGTTCGTCGAGGACCTGGGCTCGCGCAACGGCACCACGGTCGGCGGCGTCAAGATCACCGGCGCCGTCCCGGTCGAGTCCGGCACGGTGATCCGGATCGGTCGCACCACGCTGGAACTGCGGGGCTGAACCATGGCGATCGCCCTGCGCTACGCGGCGCGGACCGACCTCGGGCTGGGACCGAAGTCCAGGAACGAGGACAGCGGGTATGCGGGTCCCCACCTGCTCGTCCTCGCCGACGGGATGGGTGGTCACGCGGCGGGCGATGTCGCCAGCTCGCTCATCGTCGGCCAGCTGGCGCCGCTCGACGGCGAGAGCATCGGCGCCGAGCAGGCCCTGCCCGCCCTCGAGAAGTCGGTCCGGGAGGCGAACTCCAGCCTGCGCCGGGCCATGGACGACGACCCGAAGCTGCGCGGGATGGGCAGCACGACGATCGCCATGCTCCGCAGCGGCAACAAGCTGGCCATGGCGCACATCGGCGACTCGCGCGCATACGTGCTGCGCGACGGGACGTTGAGCCAGCTCACCAAGGACCACTCGTTCGTGCAGCAGCTGGTCGACGAGCAGCGGATCACCGCCGAGGAGGCGGAGGACCACCCACAGCGGTCGCTCGTCACTCGGGTCATGACCGGACAGCCGGACGACGAACCGGACTTGTCGATGCGGGAGCTCAGAGCCGGAGATCGCTACCTGCTGTGCTCCGACGGCCTCAGCGACTTCGTCCGGCGCGACATCATCGAGGAGATCCTCACCGAGTCGCCGACGCCGTCCAAGGCCGCCGACCGGCTCATCGAGGTGGCCCTCAAGGCGAGCGCCCGCGACAACGTGACGGTCGTCGTCGCCGACGTCGTCGACCTGCACCGTTCTGAGGCGCCCAGCACGTCGCCGCAGATCGTCGGCGCAGCGTCCTTGCGCGACAGGGAGGGCAAACGGACCCGGGGTTTGCCGATCAGCCCGGCCGAGAAGGCCGCCAGCCTGGCCCGGTCGGTCCGAACGCCGAGCGGAGAGGACGACGACGAGGGGCCGGTGCTCGCCGACGAGCCACGGTCCAGACGCGTCGTCTGGGTGCGCCGTGGGGTCCTCGTCGCCGCGCTCCTCCTGATCCTCGCCGGCGGGGCCTACGGGGCGTGGGCCTGGACCCAGAACCAGTTCTACGTCAAGCCGTCTGACGGGTACGTCGCCATCTGGCAGGGCGTCGGCCAGAACGTCGGCCCGCTCACCCTGTCGCACGTCTACTCGGTCTCCGACATCCCTGTCTCCCAGCTGCCGACCTACGTGCAGGACGTGGTCAGCGCCGGCACACCACTCGGCAGCCTCGCCGACGCCACCACCCGGGTGGAGACCCTGCGGACGTCGGCCACCGACTGCCGAAACCAGGCGTCCCAGGGGACTGCCTGCGGCCAGAACCCCGTCATCCTCCCCACGCCGTCGACCTCGGCCACGTCGAGCACACCCTCCGGCGCCGCGACGACACCGAGCCCGTTCCTGACGACGGGATCGACGCCATGAGAACGACGGTCGAGACGATCACGCCGCGCACGCGTCGCGGGGTGGAGCTGCTGCTCACTGTCTTCGCCGTCGGCCTCACGCTGCTGGCCTGGGTCAGCGTCGACCTCGGCGTCCGCGAGACGGTGCCCGCCCAGCTGCTCACCATCGGCGGCGGCCTACTCGCTCTGGCCTTGGCCTTCCACATCATCGTCCGGTGGCGGGCGGCCTACGCCGACCCGCTGATGCTGCCGATCGCCACGCTGCTCAACGGTTTCGGGCTGGTGATGATCCACCGACTCGACCTCGCCGCCGGTCAGACCGGCATCGACAGCGACGCCGGCCGGCAGCTGATCTGGACCGCGCTCTCGGTGGTTGTCGCGGCTCTGGTCCTCGTCTTCGTTCGCGACCATCGGCTGCTCCGGCGATACACGTTCACCGCCATGGCCGTCGGTCTCGTCCTCCTGCTGCTGCCGCTGCTGCCCGGCATCGGCACGACGATCTACGGTTCGCGGATCTGGATCCGCATCGGACCCCTCAGCTTCCAGCCCGGTGAGATCGCCAAGATCGCGCTCATCATCTTCTTCGCGGGATACCTCGTGTCGGTCCGCGACGTGCTTTCTCTGGCCGGCCGGAAGGTCCTGGGCTTCACCTTCCCGCGCGGCCGCGACCTCGGACCGATCCTCATCGCCTGGCTGGTCAGTCTCGCCGTCCTCATCTTCGAGAAGGACCTGGGCTCCTCGCTGCTCTTCTTCGGCGTCTTCGTGGCGATGCTCTACGTCGCCACGGAGCGGGTCAGCTGGATCGCCATCGGTCTGGTCCTCTTCGCGGCCGGCGCCTACCTCGCATACAAGATCTTCGACCACGTGCAGTCGCGCGTGGGGCTGTGGCTCGACCCGTTCTCGCAAGCGTCCCTCGAGCAGTCCGACCAGCTGGCCAAGGGGATCATGGGCATGGCCTCGGGCGGTCTCTTCGGCACCGGGCTCGGGCAAGGACGGCCCTGGCTGGTCGCCTTCGCCAACAGCGACTTCATCTTCGCCAGCTTCGGCGAGGAGCTCGGCCTCTTCGGAGTCGCCGCCCTGCTCGCCCTGTATGCGGTCTTCGTCGAGCGCGGTCTCCGCACCGCCCTCGGGGTGCGGGACGGGTTCGGCAAGCTGCTGGCGTTCGGCCTTGCCTTCTCGGTCGGGTTGCAGGTGTTCGTCGTCATCGGCGGGGTCACCAAGGTCATCCCCCTCACCGGCCTGACCACCCCCTTCATGTCCCTCGGCGGGTCGTCGCTGCTGGCCAACTGGACGCTCATGGCGATCCTCCTTCGGATCTCCGACCAGGCGCGGCGGCCGGAGACCGAGGAGCTCGTCGGCGGACCCGACCAGCAGACCCAGCCGGATGACGCCACCGAGGTGGTGGCCATGCCGTGAACGGTCCCCTGCGTCGTGTCTCAACCGTTGTCGCGCTGCTCTTCGCGGCGTTGTTCATCTCGACCACGCTGATCCAGGTGGTCTACGCCCCCTCGATCAACGCCCGCCCGGACAACCGGCGGACGCTGCTCGACAACTACTCCCGCCAGCGCGGGGCGATCCTCGTCGGCGAGCAGCCGGTTGCGGTGTCGCAGCCGACGCCCAACGAGGAGATCAAGTACCTGCGGACCTACGGGCAGCCGCTCCCGTACAGCCACGTGACCGGCTACTTCTCGTACACGTACGGCGCCGGCGGCGGCCTCGAGGGCTCGGCCGACGACCTGCTCTCCGGGTCGTCGAGCCAGCTGTTCTACACCCGGGTCACCGACCTCCTCACCGGGAACCAGCCGGTCGGCGCGACGATCCAGACGACGATCAACCCGCGCGCCCAGGACGCCGCCAACAAGGGCCTGGGCAACCAGCGTGGCG
>DATLPT010000267.1:0-12176 GCA_035535635.1 Lapillicoccus sp.
GGGACGTCGGCGTGGACCGGCACGTGGTAATCGGCCAGGGAGGCACTCATGATCCGGCCGGTCCGCTGGTCCACGAGGGTCTCCTCCGTCAGCGCCAGCCCGAGGCCCATGACGATCCCACCGCGCAGCTGGCTGGCCACGGTCTTGGCGTTGAGCACCCGGCCGACGTCGAACGCGCCGACCCAGCGGGTCACCCGCACTTCTCCCGTGTCGCGGTCGACGTGCACCTCGCAGAAGTGCGCTCCGGACGCTGCGCGAACCCAGCGCCGCTGGTCACGCAGCGTGCGGGCGATGAACCGAGCCTGCCCCGCCATGGCACCCCAGCCGAAGTCCGACCCGACCGACACCTCCACGAAGTCATGACCGGTGCGGGCGAGTACGGCGGCCAGCGGCTCTCCAGGCTGGCCGCCCCATCGGCGGACCTGCTGCCGGATCCGCTCGGCGGCCGTGACGATACTGCCGACGATGCTCGCCGACTGAGCCGAACCGCCGGCGCCCGGGGAGATGGGGAGGTCGGAGTCGCCGTACTCGACACGGACCGCCTCGTACGGAACGGCCAGCTCGTCGGCAACCACCTGGGCGTGCACCGTCGCAGCGCCCGTACCGATCTCCTGCGACCCGCATCGGAGTAGGGCGGTGCCATCGGCGTCGAGGCGCAGCGTGAGGTTGGCGATGAAAACCCAGGACGGGTGGTACGCCAGGGCCATGCCATACCCGACCATGGTCGAGCCGGTTTGCGCGGACGTCCTTTGCGCCCAACCGAACTCGCGCGCACCGAGAGCCATGACGTCGCGGATCCGCCGGTGTGAGTACGCCCGGCCGTGCATCGGGGACGTCTCCGGCTCGTTGCGCAGCCGGAGGTCCACCGGATCGAGCCCAAGGTCGGAGGCGAGCTGGTCCATGGCCGACTCCACCGCGAACGACCCGACCGACTCCCCGGGGGCGCGCATCGCAGTGTTGGGCACGAGGTCGAGCTCGACCATCGACGTGCGCAGGGCGATGGCCGGCGCGTCATAGAGATCGCCCGTCGCGCCGACGATCTGTTCGGAGTTGCCGCCCATCGGGGAGGACCGCATCACGGCCTCGTGAACGAGCGCGGTGAGCCGGCCGTCGGCTCCGGCCCCCAGCCCGACGCGCTGCGCCGTCGGGGTCCGACCGCCCACCGTCCGGTGGACGCCCTCGCGGGTCAGGGCCAGCCGAACCGGACGCCCCGTGGCGCGCGCGGCCATGACCGCAAGCAACGTGACCGACCACACGTTGCTCTTGCCGCCGAAACCGCCGCCGACGAAGGGCGACATCACCCGGACCTGTTCCACCGGTAGTCGGAACCGGAGTGCCAGGTGCTTGCGCACCCAGTCGATGTGCTGCGTGGAGTCCCAGACCGTCAGGTGGTCGCCGTCCCACACGGCCGTCGTCGCGTGTGGCTCCATGGCGTTGTGGTTCTGCGCGGGAGTCGTGAAGCGGAGGTCGACCCGGTGGGCGGCCGAGGCGAGGGCGGCGTCGGCGTCGCCCTTGCGGGCGGCCATCGTCGGCATCCCGAGGGACTGCTTGACCGGCGTTGCCCGGTGCAGCTCGGTGCTGAAACTCACCCGGGCCGACCGCTCCTCGTAGTCCACCCCGACCAGTGAGGCGGCGTACTGCGCCGCCTCCAGCCGTTCCGCGACGACGACGGCCACCGGCTGGCCGTCGTAGTAGATCTCGTCGGTGTTGAGGTACGGGACCCGGCTGCCGACGGCCATGGTACTGAGGTCCATGAGGTTGGTCCGGCTCGGCGGCGGGACCATCGTCGGGGCGTTGTGATGGGTCAGCACGGCGACGACGCCGGGATGCGTCTCCGCGCGCCTGGTGTCGATCGAGCGGATGCGTCCGCGGGCGATCGTCGCGTGGACCAGAACCGCGTAGGCGATGTCGGGGACCTGGTACTCGGACGAGAACGTCGCGGCTCCGGTCGCTTTGGCGAGGCCGTCGGACCGGTCGAGCGGACGGCCGACCCAAGGTCCGGGCTCGGTCGGGGAGGCGCTCCGGTCAGGTATGCGGGCAGGTGCGGTCGTGGGGACTGCCGGCGCCGTGGTCATGTGGTCACCGCCTCGTCGCGCAGCCGCCTCAGGACCGCGACGACGGTGCGCCGAGTCAGATCAATTTTGAACGCGTTGCCCGGCAATGGTTTCGCGTCCACGAGCTCCAGATCGATGGCCGCGGAAAAGGCCTCGTCCGTCGGCTCCGAGCCGACCAGGAGCGTCTCGGCGGCCGCCGCCCGCCACGGCTTCGGGGCGATGCCACCCAAGCCAAGCCGCAGGGTCGTCACGCGGCCGTCCTCCACCCCGAGCACCGCTGCGACGGACACCAGCGCGAACGCATACGAGGCCCGGTCCCGCACCTTGCGGTAGCGGGACGGCCCGCGCGGTGGTGGCGGCAGGACCACGGCCGTGATCAGCTCGCCGCGTGAGACCACCGTCTCGAGGTGCGGAGTCTCACCGGGGAGGCGGTACAGGTCGGTCACGGCGACCTCGCGCACGCGATGCGCCGACGTCAGCTCGACGCGGGCGTCGAGCGCCGCGAGGGCGACCGCCATGTCACTGGCGTGCGCCGCGATGCATTGCTCGCTGGTGCCCAGCACCGCCGCATACCGGGTGAACCCCTCACGCGCCGCGCAACCCGAGCCGGGCACCCGCTTGTTGCACGCCATGGTCAGGTCGGTGAAGTACGGGCAGCGGGTCCGCTGGAGGAGGTTGCCGCCGACGGTCGCCATGGTGCGCAGCTGTCCCGACGCGCCGGCCAGGACGGCTTGAGACAGTAGCGGGTAGTGCGACCGGACCAGCGGGTGGTGGGCCAGGTCCGCGTTGGTGACGACGGCCCCGACGCGCACGCCGCCGTCCTGGGTCGCCTCCACCTCGGTGAGCGGCAGGCCGGTGACGTCGATGAGTCGGTCCGGCGTCTCGACGCCGCGGCGCACCAGGTCGACGAGGTTGGTCCCACCGCCGAGGAAGCGGGCCTCCGGACGCTCGGCGACGAGCGTCACCGCCTGGGCGACATCGGTCGCGCGCTCGTAGTCGAAGGGCCTCATCCGGACTTCCCACCTACTGACTCGATGGCGTCGACGATCCCGTTGTAGGCGCCGCACCGGCAGAGATTTCCGCTCATGCGCTCTCGGATCTCATTGCGAGTCAATGCTGCTGGGGATGCCACGTCATCCGAGACAGCGCTGGGTGCACCTCCGTCGTGCTCCGTGAGCATCCCGATCGCCGAGCAGATCTGGCCCGGTGTGCAGTACCCGCACTGGAGTCCGTCGAAGCGCACGAAGGCGTCCTGCAGCGGGTGCGGGCCGACCCCCTCGATGGTGGTCACCTCGCGGCCCTCGTACTGCACCGCGAGCGCCAGGCAGGAGACGATGCGGCGGCCGTCCACGAGGACCGTGCAGGCCCCGCAGGCGCCCTGGTTGCAGCCCTTCTTCGTACCGGTCAGATGGAGGTGCTCGCGAATGGCGTCGAGGAGGCTGACCCGCGGTTCGATCTCGAGCGTCGTCGGGACGCCGTTGACGACGAGGTGCACGGGGCGGGCCACCGGAGGGGCGACGAGATCGGTCATAGAGGGCTCCCGGTTAACGCAACGGCGTTCTGTTCAAATCACGTGTACGCTAACGCAACGTCGTTGCGCTAGCAAGGGGTGAGGAGGGACGGATGAGCACGCAGTTCGTGAGGGCTCGCCGTCCGGAACACAAGCAACAGCGCCGCGAGGCGATCCTCGCCGCGGCACGCGACCTGGCGGTGCGCCGCGGCGTTCGGGCGATCACCCTCGGTGACCTCGCCGATGCCGTGGGACTCGCCAAGTCGAACGTCGTCCGCTACTTCGGCACGCGCGAGGAGATCTTCGTCGAGCTCTGCAGCGAGGAGGGCTACCGGCTGCGCGACGCACTCCTGCCGCGACTGGCCGATGTCACCGTGGAGACGTTGCCGCACGTTCTCGCCACCTCTCTCGTCGGGCACGAGCTGTTCTGCGAGCTGGTCAGTCAGTTGACGACCCACCTCGAGCACAACGTGTCCTACCAGGCCGCAGAGCGGCTCAAAGTCACGTCCACGGTGATCATCGACGAGCTCGCCCACACCCTCGCCGAACGTCCGGTCGGCCTCGACGCCGACCAGGCGAGCGTGCTGCTGTCGGCCACTTCCCAGCTCGGAGCTGGGCTCTGGGCCGCGTCGCGGCCCTCCGACGTCGTGCTCCAGGTGTATGCGTCGCATCCCGAGCTCGTGCGCGCCCAGTCGGTGGACGCGTCACTTGAGCGTCTTGTGGCCGCGCTCGCAGCCGGGCTCCGAGCCGAGCCGCCGGCCAGCCGCCGAGGTGCGGCCCGGCATACGGTGGGGCTATGACAGACGTTCCCACAGTCGCCCTGACCACTCCGACCGGGCCGGTGCCGATCCCCCAGCTGGGGTTCGGTGTGTGGCAGGTGGACGACGACGAGGTGACCCCCGCCGTCGCCAAGGCTCTGGAGGTCGGCTACCGACACGTCGACACGGCGGCGATGTACGGCAACGAGCGAGGTGTCGGCGAGGCGGTGCAGGCCAGCGGCCTCGGTGACAACGTCTGGATCACGACGAAGCTCAACAACGACGCCCACGGGTTCGACGCGGCGATGAAGGCGTTCGACGCGTCCATGGACAAGCTGCAGCGGGACGTGCTCGATCTCTACCTCATCCACTGGCCGCTGCCGAAGCGAGACCGCTACGCGGAGGCGTGGAAGGCCATGGAGGCGCTGCGGGACGACGGCCGCATCACGACGATCGGCGTGTGCAACTTCCAGGTGGCTCATCTGGAGCGGCTCTACGACGAGACGGGCGAGTACCCCGCGATCAACCAGATCGAGCTCCATCCGTTCCTCGTCCAACAGGAGCTGCGGGACTTCCACGCCGCGCACGGGATCGCGACTGAGGCGTGGAGCCCCCTGGCTTCGGGCGAGCTGGGCGTCCTGGAGGACCCGACGATCGCGGAGATCGCCGCGGCCCACGACGTGACGCCGGCCCAGGTGGTCCTGCGCTGGCATCTGCAGCTCGGCAACGTCGTCATCCCGAAGTCCGTGACGCCGAGCCGAATCCAGGAGAACTTCGACCTGTTCGGGTTCGAGCTCACCGACGAGGAGGTCGCGCGGATCACCGCGCTCGACCGCGGGCAGCGGACCGGTCCCGATCCTGACCGCTTCAACCCCGGTGTCTAGTCCGACCGCGAACCAGCGGGAGATCGAGCCCGAGGTCCAGCGCGACTTCGGCCGGAGCATGTCCTACGGCGACTACCTCGCACTGGACCAGCTGCTCGCGGCGCAGCACCCGCGCAGTGAACCCCCGCAGCACGACGAGCTGCTCTTCATCGTCCAGCACCAGACGGCGGAGCTGTGGCTCAAGCTGCTCCTCCACGAGCTCCGTTCGGCCCGGGCGCTGCTGACCACCGATGATCTGGCGCCGGCGCTCAAACGGCTGGCCCGGGTCAAGCGGATCCAGGAGGTTCTCATCGAGCAGTGGGACGTCCTCGCAACGCTCACGCCGAGTGAATATGCCGAGATCCGGCCGTTCCTGGCGACCAGCTCGGGGTTCCAGTCATGGCAGTACCGCGCGGTCGAGTTCTTGCTCGGGAACAAGAACGCCGACATGGTCCGGGTGTTCGACCACGACCCGACGGCGCACGCCCTGCTCGACACGCTGCTGCGTGAGCCGAGTCTCTACGACGAGTTCCTCCGGTACCTCGCCCGCCGGGGGTATGCGGTGCCGCCGGCGCTGCTCGACCGGGACTGGACGGTGCCGCATACCCTCGACCCGAAGCTGGTCCACGTCTTCGGTGAGGTCTACGCGGCACCGGCCGCGCACTGGGGGGTCTACGAGACGTGCGAGGAGCTCGTCGACGTCGAGGACAACATGCAGCTGTGGCGGTTCCGCCATCTCAAGGTCGTCGAGCGGACCATCGGGCACAAGCGCGGGACCGGCGGGTCGAGCGGTGTCGAATTCCTGCGTCGGGCCCTCGATCTCACGTTCTTCCCCGAGCTGTATGCGGTTCGGTCCGAGATCGGGGAATGATCAGGCCGCCGTCCGGAGACGCACCTGGCGCTTGATCCGGCTCAGCATCGCCACCATCCCGCGCAGCCGCAGCGGCGACACCGCCTCACCGAGACCGAACCGGTAGGGAGCGTCGTCGGGCACGGCGAGCACGTCGGCCGCGGGGAGTCCCTCGAGCCCCTCGTACAGGATGCCGGCGAACCCGCGCGTCGTCGGTGACTCGGCCGGCGCATGGAAGAACAGGTGCACCGACCGGTCCGGGTCGTCGCGGACCTCGACGACGAGGAAGAGCGGAGCCTGGCACTCGTCGACCCGCTCGAGCAGCTCGTCGTGGCCTCGGTAGCGCTCCGGCAGTTCGGGCAGCTCGTCGCTGAACTCCAGCAAGAGCTGCAGCTTCTCGGGCGACGAGGCGGAGGAGAAGTCCTCGGCGATCTCCTCGAGCGCCGTTGGCAGCGTTGCGTTCTGCTGAGTCATCGCGCCGTGCTCATCTCTCAATGGGTACCTGGACGGAATTGCCCCATTCCGTCCAGGAGCCGTCGTAGTTGCGCACCTTCTCGAACCCGAGCAGGTGCGAGAGGACGAACCAGGTATGCGACGAGCGCTCGCCGATGCGGCAGTACGCGACGACGTCGTCCTCAGGGGAGAGGCCCTGCTCGGCCTGGTAGATCGACTCGAGCTCGTCGCGCGACTTGAAGGTCCCGTCCTCGTTGGCCGCCCGGGCCCACGGCACCGACTTGGCGCCCGGGATGTGGCCGCCGCGGACTGCGCCCTCCTGCGGGTAGTCGGGCATGTGGAGCAGCTCGCCGGAGAACTCGCCCGGAGAGCGCACGTCGATGAGCGGCCGGCCGAGGTGCGCCAGCACGTCGTCCCTGAACGCGCGGATCCGGTGGTCGTCGCGCTCGACGACCGGGTACTCGGTCGGGGTCGGGGACGGGACGTCGCGAGTCAGGTCACGGCCCTCGGCGACCCACTTGGCCCGACCGCCGTCCAGTAGCCGCACGTCTTCGTGCCGGAACAGGGTGAAGATCCACAGG
Organism: Lapillicoccus sp.; assembly: GCA_035535635.1. GTDB lineage: Bacteria > Actinomycetota > Actinomycetes > Actinomycetales > Dermatophilaceae > Lapillicoccus. Next base: position 7,070 of record DATLPT010000267.1, read on the forward strand.
GCGTACGCGGCCCACCAGTTGCTCTTGTCACCGTAGATGACCACCGTTGTGTCCCGGCCGATCCCCTTGCGGCTCATGACGTTTGCGAACGTCTCGCCGTCCACGTAGTCGCGCGTGATCGGGTCGTTCAGGTCGAGGTGCCAGTCGATCTTGACCGCGCCGGGGATGTGTCCGGAGTCGTAGAGGAGGACGTCCTCGTCGGACTCGACGACGACGACGCCGTCCGGCCGCCCGACCCGGCCCTGCGCGATCTGGTCGGCGAGCCACTCGGTCGACACCAGTCGCTCGGGATGCGCGTACTGCGTGAAGTCCTTGTCTTCGCTCACCGTTCCATCGTTTCACGCATTGTCCGACCGCATGACGTCGGGGAGGATCGACTCGACCGAGCCAGGGAGCCTGGGCATGTCTGAACGGGCCAGGCGTTCCCGGACTCGCGCCGTCGTCTCTCCGCGCTGTGGGTGCAGGAGCTCAACCGACATCGGCGCCGGCGTCGACGAGCAGCTGCTTCAGCACGCCACGGTGGCAGCGAGAGTCGTCCGCGCAGTAACAGCCAACCGCTAGCTGGGTGCGGTGTGAGAGCGCTGCGAGGACGTCGATGACGTGGCGCACCTCCGGACGGCTCATCTCACGCCGGTATGCGTGGACGAAGCGTTGCCACTCCCGGTCCGTTTCGGCTCGTTGAGCCTGTCGCACGAGTTCCTGGCTCGGCGCGAGTTCCGGGAGCCAGACGTCGTAGAAGTCCCGGCTCGCGAACTCCTCTTTGGGCACGCCTCGCGGCGGGCGGCGGACGGTGCCGATCCGCATACCCTCGTCCGGCGCTCGGGGAGTGCCGAGTCGGACGACGCGGATGCTCACCGCAGCCGGTCCAGGTCGGCTCGGCAGCTCTCCTCGAACGCGTCCAGCTCCTTGAGGGCGTCGTCGAGGTCCCGGCGCCGCTGCTCGAGGTCGGCGCGCCGGTCGTCGATCTGCCCGAGGACGTACTCGAGCTGAGAGGCCCGACCCCGCGGTGCGTCGTAGAGGTCGATGATCGTGCGGATCTCTTCCAGCGGGAAGCCGAGCCGCTTGCCGCGGAGGATGAGGTTCAACCGGGTGCGGTCCCGCCGGTGGTATACGCGCTGTTGGCCGCGGCGCTCGGGAAAGAGCAGCCCGAGGTCCTCGTAGTGCCGGACCGTCCGGTGGGTGACGCCGAACTCGTCGGCGACCTGGGCGATGGTCCATGTCTCCGGCTCGGTTGCCACGACGCCCAGAATGCTTTACCTTTACGTAAACGTCAAGTATGCGAATGAGGGGTTTGCGGTGTTCGAGCTGAGCAAGGAGCACGAGGACTTCCGTGCGGTCGTACGCGAGTTCGCCGAGGCGGAGGTGGCGTCGCACATCGCGCAGTGGGACCGGGACGCGTACTTCCCCGTCGAGCTGATCCCGAAGATGGGCGATCTCGGGCTCTTCGGCCTCGTGGTACCGGAGCAGTACGGGGGAGCGGACGCCGACTTCATGTCCCTCGTCGTCGCCATCGAGGAGCTCGGCCGCGTCGACCAGTCCATCGGGATCACGCTCAGCGCCGGGGTGGGTCTCGGCATCAACCCGATCCTCAGCTTCGGCAGCGAGGAGCAGAAGGACCGGTTCCTGCCAGACCTCGTCGCCGGCCGGGCGCTGGCCGCCTTCGGGCTCACCGAGCCGGGCGGCGGCTCGGACGCCGGGGCCACCCGCACCCGGGCCGTCCGCGACGGCGACCAGTGGGTCATCAACGGCGCCAAGGCGTTCATCACCAACTCCGGCGCCAGCATCACCTCGGTGGTCACCGTCACCGCTCGCACGGGCACGAACCCCGACGGCTCGCCGCAGATCAGCGCGATTCTCGTGCCGTCGGGTACGCCCGGATTCACGGTCGACCCGAGCTACCACAAGCTGGGGTGGCACGCCTCCGACACCCACGGGCTCACCTTCGACGACTGCCGCGTCCCGGCCGAGAACCTTCTCGGCGAGGAGGGTGAGGGCCTGCGCCAGTTCCTCAAGACCCTCGACGACGGCCGCATCGCCATCAGCGCGCTCGCGGTCGGCTGCGCCCAGGCCTGCCTCGAGCTGGCCACCGACTACGCCAAGGGCCGGGAGGCGTTCGGCCGCCCGATCGGGGCGAACCAGGGCGTCGCCTTCCCGATCGCCGACGTCGCGGTGGCGGCTGACGCGGCCCGGACGCTCACCTACAAGGCGGCGTGGCTCAAGGACGAGCTCAACGCGGGCCGACGGACGGTCAAGGAGGTCAAGCAGGCCGCCGCGGTGGCCAAGCTGTTCTCGACGGAGGCGGCGGTCACGGCGGCGCGCACGGCCACCCAGGTGTTCGGCGGCAACGGGTTCATGGAGGAGTACCCCGTCGCCCGGTTCTACCGCGACGCGAAGATCCTCGAGATCGGCGAGGGCACCTCCGAGGTCCAGCGGATTGTCATCGCCCGAGGGCTGGGCCTGCCGGCATGAACGAGCCTGACCCGCGGGTCGGTGACGTCCGCGCGCGGCTGCACGAGGCATACGAGGCCTCCGGCAAGATCACCGACAAGGCCCGCGCGAAGCTCGACAGCCAGAACAAGATCTACGTTCGCGACCGCATCGGCCTCCTGTTCGACGAGGGCTCCTTCGTCGAGGACGGCCGTTATGCGAACGCGACCGCAGCGGGGCTGCCGGCCGACGGCGTGGTGACCGGTCGAGGGACGGTCGACGGCCGCCCGGCGATCGTCGTCGCCAACGACCCGACGGTGAAAGCGGGTTCGTGGGGCGCCCGCACCGTCGAGAAGATCGTCCGTGCCACCGAGTCGGCGCTGCGCGAGGAGCTGCCGGTCTTCTGGTTCGTCGACTCCGCGGGCGCTCGGATCACCGACCAGGTGGAGATGTTCCCGGGCCGCCGCGGCGCCGGCCACATCTTCCACAACCAGGTCGCGCTTTCCGGCAAGGTCCCGCAGATCTGCTGCCTCTTCGGGCCGAGCGCCGCGGGCGGCGCATACATCCCCTCGTTCACCGACATCGTCATCATGGTCGAGGGCAACGCCTCCATGTACCTCGGAAGCCCGCGCATGGCGGAAATGGTTGTCGGAGAACGCGTTTCGCTCGAGGAGATGGGCGGCGCTCGGATGCACTGCACCGTCTCGGGCTGTGGCGACCTGCTCGCACAGGACGACCTCGAGGCCATCGAGCTGGCCAAGCTCTATTTCTCCTACCTGCCGGGCTCGTGGCGCGAGGCCGCACCCGCATACGACCCCGAGGAGCCGTCGGTCGCGCTGACCCGCGAGGTCGTGCCCGAGCGGGAGTCGGTGCCGTTCGACGTCCACGAGGTCATCGACGGGCTGGTCGACGACGGCTCGTTCTTCGAGATCAAGCCGCTGTTCGCCGCGGAGCTCGTCATCGGGTTCGGTCGGATGGGTGGGGAGACGGTCGGGTTCGTTGCGAACAACTCCGCGGTCAAGGGCGGCGTCCTCTTCTCCGACAGCGCCGACAAGGCGTCACGGTTCATCTGGCTGTGCGACGCGTTCTCGATCCCGATCGTCTACCTCGCCGACGTGCCCGGGTTCATGATCGGCACCGAGGTCGAGCGCGGCGGCATCATCCGGCACGGTGCCAAGATGGTCTCCGCCGTGGCGTCGGCGACGGTGCCGCAGTTCTGCGTCGTCGTCCGTAAGGCGTACGGCGCCGGCCTGTATGCGATGGGCGGCCCAGGGTTCATGCCCGACGCTACGCTCGCCCTGCCGACCGCGCGGATCGCCGTGATGGGCCCCGAGGCGGCGGTGAACGCGGTCTACGCCAATCAGATCACCGAGCTGGAGCGAACCCAGGGCGCTGAGGCGAGAGACGCGTTCGTGGCCGACAAGCGGCGCGAATACGAGGAGGACGTCGACCTCGAGCGGCTGGCGGCGGACCTCGTCGTCGACGGGGTCGTCGAGGCCGACGAGCTGCGGGCCGAGCTGCTGCACCGGCTGCGGTACGCGTCACGCCGGGACCGAGGGTTCAGCGAGCGGCGGCGCGGCATCCCGCCGGTCTGAGCTAGCACTCGGGCGCTGGAGCGTTCGCGCATACCGAGCGGATCGTGACCAAGGCGCGATGAACGCCGACGGGCTGTTGCTCAGGACCTGACCTACGCTGGAGGGCGACATTCCCGGCACACGCTGCCGCCGCCCCGACCGAGCCGACTTCCGAGGTGCGTTCTGACCAGTCTGCTGACGCGTGCGCGCGAGGAGACCCCAGAGTCCGAACGGGAACCGGCAGCCCGCCCGGCGACGTCGGCGGAACACCGGACGCCGTGGTGGCGGCGGTTCGAGATCTGGTTCCCGCTGGCCGTGTTCGTCGCCACCCGGGTCTTCACCGTCATCGTCGTGCTCATCTGCCAGCGGGCGCAGATCGCCCTGCCGGCGCCCAACGGAATCCTCAGGATCATGTACCCGACCGGCGAGGCGCCGGGCTACTGGGTCGTCATGGCGAACTGGGACGGGCAGTGGTACCAGCAGATCGCGGACGTCGGGTATCCGAACCCGCTGCCCCTCGACGACACCGGCCAGGTCGACATGAACGCCTGGGCGTTCTTCCCGCTCTACCCGTTGATCGTCGGGGCGCTGATGCGGGTGACGGGCGGCGACTTCTACCTGGTCGGCGGCGTGACGGCGATGCTCATCGGCGCGGCCGCGATGCTGCTGCTCTTCCGTCTCGTCGACCGCGCGGTCGGCCGGTGGGAGGCCATCGTGGCCGTGGTCGGGGTGTGCACCTTCATCAGCGCGCCGATCCTCCAGGCCACGTACACCGAATCTCTGGCACTGCTCCTGGTCGTCGTCAACCTCATGCTGATCAGGGCGCGCCGGTACTGGTGGACCGCCGTCGCGCTGCTTCTGCTCGCGTTGACCCGCAACGTGGTCGTGGCCATGGTGCCGGTCCTGCTGGCGCACGGGTTCGTCCGCTGGCGCGCCGAAAAGAGCACCGGGCGCGACTCATTTGGCCTGCGCGACAAGGTGCTGCTCGGGGCCCTGATCGTGGAGGCCGCGGCGCTGACCTTCCTCTGGCCGGCGGTCATCGGCGCGGTCACCCGCAACCCGGCCGGTTACGCGGACAAGATGCAGGCGTGGAAGATCGGCACCGA
>DATLPT010000268.1:0-5969 GCA_035535635.1 Lapillicoccus sp.
GCCGCCGGGCATCGAGCGCGACTCCTGCCAGGTCTGCCCACCGTTGTCGGTGTAGGCAGCGGTATGCGCCGGCGACCCCAGCGCGTCGATGTCGCCGCCGACCGCGATCCCGTTTCGCTCGTCCCGGAACTGCGCCGCGAAGACTCCGGCCGACGGGCCGGGCACCACCGGGGTGGGCTGGGCCACCCAGGTGCGTCCGGCGTCGACGCTGCGGAACACGCGTGAGACGGTGCCGCCGGTCCCGAACGAGACGGTCGAGCCGACCGCGGACATGCAGGTCCCGCCCGCAGCGAAGCCGAACTCCCCGTCCACGGCCGGCGGCACGCCGGATGTGTCGGCCTTGGTCCAGTGGTGGCCGGCGTCGCCAGTGACGTAGAACTCGAATCGCCCGTCGACCGGGTCGCCGACGAGGTAGCCGCGGTTGGGCAACGCGAAGGCGAGGCAGTCGAAGAAGCTGCGCGGGTCGGTGGTGGCGAGCGGGGACGCCCAGGTCGCGCCGCCGTCGTCGGTGACCCATACCCGGCCGGCGGCCTGCGTCTCGCTGCCCGACACGGACATCAGCACCGCGTGGCGGGACGAGGTCGCCTCGATGTCGCGGAAGTAGACGGCGTCGGCTCCGGGAGGGCTGACGTTGTCCCAGGTCCGACCGGCGTTCACCGTCCGGAGCACCTGCCCGTGGGTGCCGGCCACCCAGACGACGTCGCGGCTCACCGCGTCGACGCCCCGGAAGTCCTCGGGGGAGCCGGTCGGGACGGGGACCCAGGTCAGTGGAAGCGTGGGTGCGGCGACGGCGGGCGCAGCCAACGGCACCGACGCAGCAGCGACGACGCAGGCGGCCGCTCCTAACAGGGCGGCGGCTCGCGTGGCGTGGATGGACAGGCGATGACGGCGCATGGACGGGCTCCTCCTGGTCGGAGCGGTCCGGATGACGAGGACCGCGGGCCCGTCCATTGCACCGGCCCGGCGCTCTCACGGCGTTGTCGTGGTGTTGTCGGCCGAGCCTTGACCCTCACGCCACGTCACGGTCGACGATCGGTTCATGACCGACGTCGTCTCGCCCGTCCCAGCCCCCGTCACCGGCGCCACGAGTCCCGGCATCTCCCGAGCCATCTACGGGATGCCGATGTTCGCGACCCTGAACGCGAGTGATCTGGACCGCATCGTGTCGTGGTACGTCGACGGACTGGGGTTCGTCATCCTCTTCGCGATGCCGCCACCGCCGAGCCCAACCAGGCTGGTGCACCTACGCCGCTGGCAGTTCCAGGACATTCTCGTGCGGCCGGCCGACCGTCCGGTTACCCCCGGTTCGACGGGCACCCTCAACTTTGCCGCGGTCTACGACGAGATCGACGACTTGGCCGCACAGGCCCGCGCGCACGGCGGCGGGGCCGTCGAGGGCCCGGTCGACACGCCGTGGAACACCCGGGAGGTCACCACCACCGACCCGGACGGAAACGTCGTCGTGTTCACGGCCGGACGGCCACCGGACCGGACCGATCCGGAGTTCACCGCCGCGATGCGGCGCTGGAACGCCGAGCAGGGGTGATCGTGTGGAGTTTCCGGTGCTCTGACGACGGAAGGCGTCCACGGTCCTGCCTCAGAGCGGGCGACCGAGCGGGTTCGTTGTGAAGGGGCCGCCCAGCGGACTAGGCCAGTCCACGTCCGGCTCGGTCAGCTGGGACGCATACGCCTCGGAGTCGTCCTGCGGCCGGTAGCCGATCGCCGCGCCACCGGCGGTCGACCACCATGACGTCGAGTTGGCGGACACGCCCCAGACCGTGTGGAATCCCGTGACGCTCGGCGCGATGGACGCCTCCACGAGGCGGGCGGCGTCGCCCGGTGACAGCCAGATCTCGGCGCCCCGGCGGGTGCCCGGGTGCTCAGAGCACCAGCCGATCCGCAGGTTCACGACGGTCATCCCGAAGTGCTCGTGGTACATCCGTCCCAGCGACTCGACGGCGGCCTTGCTCCACCCATAGAACGAGTCGGGCCGAGGTGGGACGTCGTCGGCCAGCAGCGAGCCGTCGGGGGGCCGCGACCAAAAGCCGGCCGCGTGGTTGCTCGACGCGACGACGACGGTCCGTACGCCGGCCTCGGCGGACGCGTGCAGGACGGCCTGCGTGCCGCCGATGTTGACGTCGAGAATCTCCTCCCACGCCGCCTCGGTCGCGATGCCGGCCAGGTGCACCACCGCGTCGGCTCCGATAACAGCCCGGCGGACCACGTCGCGGTCGGTGACGGAGCCGGTATGCGCCTCTTCACCGTCCGTGAGGTCGGACGGCGCCGTCGTGTCGAGCAGTCGCAGGCATCGGCCGGTCCGAGGCATACGGGCTCGAAGATAGGCGCCGATCCGCCCGGCAGCTCCGGTGACAAGGACGACCTGATCTGGCACGCGCGAAGCGTATTGGAGCGGCGCGTCCCGGTCGGGTGGCGGTCCGGGCGACGGATAGAGTGGCCCCCGACGACATCCTTTAACCACCGTCCTGTGAGGCGGGGAAGGAGGTCAGGTGGTGGCTGCTGTCCAGCCAACACGGACCGAAAAGCTCGCTCGTGAGGTGCTCACCTCCGGCGACGTCTCCCGGGCGTTGCGCCGCATCGCCCACGAGATCCTCGAGCGCAACAAGGGCGCCGACGACCTGGTCCTGCTCGGCATTCCGTCCCGGGGTGTGCCGCTCGCGCGGCGACTGGTGACCGTCATGGCCGAGGTCGAGGGCGTGCAGGTCCCCGTCGGGAGCCTGGACGTGACGATGCACCGCGATGACCTTCGGCACCAGCCGGTTCGCCGGCTGTACCCGACCGACATCCCGCCGGATGGGATCGACGACAAGGTCGTCGTACTCGTCGACGACGTGCTCTTCCACGGGCGCACCATCCGGGCCGCGCTCGAGGCGCTGGCCGAGCTGGGCCGCCCGCGCGCCGTGCGCCTGGCCGTCCTCGTCGACCGCGGCCACCGCGAGCTGCCCATCCGCGCCGACCACGTCGGCAAGAACCTGCCGACCTCCTCGTCCGAGCGGGTCCGCGTGCACCTGGCCGAGCTGGACGGCGAGGACTCGGTGACCATCGAGGGAGGGGACCGATGAACCGGCACCTGCTGTCGTCCGCGGACCTGACCCGCGACGACGTCGAGACTATTCTCGCCACCGCCGAGCAGATGCACGAGGTGCAGAAGCGCGACGTCAAGAAGATCCCGACCCTGCGCGGTCGGACGATCATCAACCTGTTCTTCGAGGACTCCACCCGGACCCGCAGCTCGTTCGAGATCGCCGGGAAGTGGATGTCCGCCGACACCATCAACATCACCGGCAAGGGCTCGTCCACATCGAAAGGTGAGTCGCTGCGCGACACCGTGCGGACCATCGACGCGATGGCCGTGGACGCGCTCGTGATCCGGCACCACGCCTCGGGGGCCTGCCATCAGGTCGCCCAGTGGGTCGACGCCAGCGTCATCAACGCCGGGGACGGCACCCACGAGCACCCGACGCAGGCCCTGCTCGACGCCTACGCCCTCCGGCAACGGATCGGCGACCTCGACGGCCGCCATGTCGCGATCGTGGGCGACCTCACCCACTCCCGGGTGTTCCGCTCCAACGTCATCACCCTGGGCCGGCTCGGTGCGCACGTCACCGTCGTTGCGCCGCCCACGCTGATGCCCAGCGGGATCGCGGACTGGTCGAAGACCGATGGGTTCGCCACGTCGTGGGACCTCGACGAGGTACTCGAGGGCGGCGGCACCCACGGTCCGGTCGACGCCGTGATGATGCTCCGCGTCCAGCGAGAGCGGATGAGCGGCGGGTACTTCCCGACGCCCCGCGAGTACACCGTGACCTACGGTCTCACCCGCGACCGGATGCGGCGGCTCACCGCCATGAACCCCTACGTCGTGGTCCTGCACCCGGGTCCGATGAACCGTGGCCTCGAGATCGCGGCTGACGTTGCCGACTCGCCGAACTCCGTGGTCCTCGACCAGGTGTCGGCGGGGGTCGCGGTGCGGATGGCCGTGCTCTACCACCTGCTGAGCGGGGAGGCGTGATGCCCATCCTCATCAGGGGAGCCCGGCTGCTCGGCGAGAGGACCGCCGACCTGCTCGTGGACGGCGAGCGGATCGTCGAGGTGGGCTCGATCACCGCGGGCCGCGACACCACGGTGGTAGACGCCGTCGGGCTCGTGGCCCTGCCCGGCCTCGTCGACCTCCACGTCCACCTGCGCGAACCGGGGCGGGAGGACGCGGAGACCGTTGGCAGCGGTGTGCAGGCGGCCGCGGCCGGCGGCTTCACCGCGGTCCTAGCCATGGCCAACACCACTCCCGTGACCGACACCGCCGAGGCCGCCGACCACCTCTACGACCTCGGGCGGTCCTACCACCACTGCGACGTCCAGCCGGTCGGGGCGGTGACCAAGGGCCTGGCGGGGGCGGAGCTGGCCGAGCTCGGGCTCATGGCCCGCTCGCGGGCTAAGGTCCGGGTGTTCTCCGACGACGGGTACTGCGTGTCGGACGCCCGGCTGATGCGTCGCGCGCTGGAGTACGTGAAGACCTTCGGTGGCGTGATCAGCCAGCACGCCCAGGAGCCGCGGCTGGCCGGCGCCGATGCGTGTGCACACGAGAGCGAGCTGTCCGGCCGTCTGGGGCTGCCCGGCTGGCCCGGAATCGCCGAGGAGTCGATCGTCGCTCGAGACGTCATGCTGGCCCGTCACACCGGCAGCCGGGTCCACATCGCACACGTGTCGACCGCCGGTTCGGTCGAGGTGCTCCGGTGGGCCAAGGCGCAGGGCATCGACGTCACCGCCGAGGTGACTCCCCACCATCTCCTGCTGACCCACGACCTGCTCGAGTCCTACGACCCGGTGTGGAAGGTCAACCCGCCGCTGCGGCCCGAGGAGGACGTCCGGGCCCTGCGGGAGGCCTTGGCCGACGGCACGATCGACGCCGTCGCTACCGACCACGCCCCGCACGCACCGCACGACAAGGACCACGCCTTCGTCGACGCCTCGCCCGGGATGGTCGGGCTGGAGACGGCGCTCGGCGTGGTCGGCGAGGTCATGGTGCACTCCGGGTTGTTCGACTGGGCCGGCGTGGCCCGGGTCATGTCGGTCAACCCGGCCCGGATCGCCCGGCTCGACGGTCACGGGCAGCCGCTGGCCGCCGGATCTCCGGCCAACGTCACGCTCGTCGACCCGTCGGCTACCTGGATGGTGCACCGCGACGAGTCGCACTCGCTGTCCCGCAACAACCCCTGGCACGGGCGCGAGCTGACCGGCCGCGTCGTCGCGACGTACCAACGCGGTGTTTGCACCGCGCGGGCCGGCCGCGCCCTCGTCCCTGAGACCGCCGGAGGTTCCTGGTGACCCAGCTGCTGCTCGACCGCCCACCCGCCCTGCTCGTCCTCGAGGACGGTCGGGTGTTCCGCGGCGACGCCTACGGCGCCGTGGGTGAGACCCTCGGCGAAGCCGTGTTCTCGACGGGGATGACGGGCTACCAGGAGACGCTCACCGATCCCAGCTACCACCGCCAGGTCGTCGTCATGACCGCTCCGCACGTCGGCAACACCGGAGTCAACACCGAGGATCCGGAGTCGTCGCGGATCTGGGTGTCCGGGTATGTCGTCCGCGATCCGGCGCTCCGACCCTCGAACTGGCGGTCCACCAAACCCCTCGAGGACGAGCTGCGCGACCAGGGCGTCGTGGGGATCAGCGGCATCGACACCCGGGCCCTGACTCGCCACCTGCGCGAGCGGGGCGCCATGCGGGTCGGGATCTTCAGCGGCGACGAGTATGCAGGTGCCTCGGCCACGGTGCTGGCTGACCGGGTTCGCACGGCTCCGTCGATGTCGGGTGCTGCCCTGGCCGCGGAGGTGTCGACCACCGAGCCTTACGTCGTGGAGGCGATGGGAGAGAGGCGCTTCACCGTCGCGGCGGTCGACCTGGGCATCAAGGCGATGACCCCGCAGCTGATGGCGCAGCACGGCATCGAG
>DATLPT010000269.1:0-7636 GCA_035535635.1 Lapillicoccus sp.
TACTCGGCCGCGGCCGTCGCGCCGTCGGCGCCGGTGACCCGCACCAGGCGGTCGCCAGACCACTCGGCAGGGCCGGTTCCGTGACGCTCGTGGAACCCGGCGACCCAGCGCTCGACGCGCTCGGGCGCGACCTCGAGGTCGCGCGCCAGCAAGGTCACCTCAGATGTTGAAGCCGAGCGCCCGCAGTTGCTCGCGACCGTCCTCGGTGATCTTGTCCGGGCCCCATGGCGGCATCCAGACCCAGTTGATCCGGAACCCGTTGACGAGCCCCTCCAGCGCGTTGGCCGCCTGGTCCTCGATGACGTCGGTCAGCGGACACGCCGCCGAAGTCAGCGTCATGTCGATGATGGCCTGCGACTCCGAGTCGACGGTGATGCCGTAGACCAGGCCGAGGTCGACGACGTTGATGCCGAGCTCGGGGTCGACGACGTCGCGCAGCGCCTCCTCGACGTCGGCGACGTTCGCCGGGGTCTGGGTGGTTTCCGTCATGAGCTCAGCCCTTCTCTGCAACGGGTTCGGGAAGCGTGATGTCCACGCCGGTGCGGGCCAGCGCGTCGGTGAACGCGGTCCAGCCCAGCAGGGCGCACTTGACGCGAGCCGGGTACCGAGCGACCCCGGCGAAGGCCACGCCGTCGCCGAGAATCGCCTCGTCTCCCGGATCCTCGCCCTTGGAGGTCAACATCGAGCGCATAGCGGTGTATGCCTCGAGCGCCTCACGCACGGAGTGTCCGGTCACCTGCTCGGAGAGGACCGAGGCCGAGGCCACGCTGATCGAGCAGCCCAACGCGTCGTAGGAGACGTCCTTGACGACGTCTCCGTCGAGGTCGACGCGGACGGTGACCTCGTCGCCGCAGGTCGGGTTGACGTGGTGCACCTCGGCGTCGAAGGGCTCACGCAGCCCGGCGCGGTGCGGCCGCTTCGAGTGCTCGAGGATCAGCTCCTGGTAGAGGTCCATCAGGCGTCTACTCCGAACATCTCAGGAACGCGGTCGAGCGAGGCCAGCATCGCGTCGATCTCGCCGAGGGTGGTGTATGCGGCGACGGTTGCCCGAGTGGTGGCGGCCACGCCGAACCGGCGGTGCAGCGGCCAGGCGCAGTGGTGTCCGACTCGCACGGCGACGCCGTCGGCGTCGAGGACCTGGCCGACGTCGTGGGCGTGCACGCCGTCGACGGCGAAGGCGACTGTCCCACCACGGTCGGCGCCCGCACCCGGTCCGACCACGCGGACCCACGGGCGCTGGGCCAGCTCCTTCAGCAGGTGGGCGGTCAGCACCTCCTCGTGGGCGGCGACGCGGTCCATGCCGAGCTCGCCGAGGTACTGCGCGGCGACGCCGAGCCCGATCGCCTGCGCGGCCATCGGGACGCCGGCCTCGAACTTCTGCGGGACCGGCGCGTAGGTCGAGCCCTCCATGGTCACCGTCTCGATCATCGACCCGCCGGTGAGGAACACCGGCATCTCGTCGAGGATCTCCGGTCGACCCCAGAGCACGCCGATCCCCAGCGGCCCCAACATCTTGTGGCCGCTCCAGGCGGCGAGGTCCACCCCGAGGTCGGTCATGTCAACCGGCAGGTGCGGCACCGACTGGCAAGCGTCGAGGACGGCCAGCGCCCCGACCGCGTGGGCCTTGTCGGCCAGCTCGCGGGCCGGGTTGACGGTGCCCAGCACGTTGGAGGCGTGGGTGAAGGCGAACACCTTGGTCCGCTCGGTGAGCAGGTCGCCGAGGTCGGTAAGGTCGAGCCGGCCCTCGTCGGTCACCGGCACCCACCGCAGCGTCGCTCCCGTGCGCCGGGTCAGCTCCTGCCAGGGGATGAGGTTGGCGTGGTGCTCCATCTCCGTGACCAGCACCTCGTCACCCGGCCCGAGAGCGAACCGGGAGCCCGCTCCCCCACCGCCACCAGCGGTCGCGTTGGAGAACGCGTACGCCGCGAGGTTCAGCCCCTCGGTGGCGTTCTTGGTGAAGACCACCTCGTCCGGCTGCGTCCCCACGAAACCCGCGACCGTCGCACGGGCCTGCTCGTAGAGCTCGGTGCCCTCCTCGGAGAGCTGGTGGGCGCCTCGGTGCACCGCCGAGTTGTGCCGCTCGTAGAACTCCCGCTCGGCGTCGAGGACGACGAACGGCTTCTGCGAGGTGGCCCCGGAGTCGAGGTACACCAACGGTTTCCCGTCGCGAACCGTGCGCTCGAGGATCGGGAAGTCGGCCCGGATGCGGGTCAGCTCCTCGTCGGTGAACGGCACGGCGGACGAGGTGGTGGACATGGTCAGACCTTGGCCGTGACCGACGGGGACGCGTACCGGTCGTAGCCCTCGTCCTCGAGCCGGTCGGCCAGCTCGGGGCCGCCCTCCTCGACAATGCGGCCGTCGATGAAGACGTGGACGAAGTCGGGGTGGATGTAGCGCAGGATCCGCGTGTAGTGGGTGATGAGCATGATCCCCACGTCGGTCGTCTCGTGGACCCGGTTGACGCCCTCGGACACGATCCGCAGCGCGTCGACGTCGAGGCCCGAGTCGGTCTCGTCGAGGATGGCGATCTTCGGCTTGAGCAACTCCATCTGGAGGATCTCGTGGCGCTTCTTCTCGCCGCCGGAGAACCCCTCGTTGACGCTCCGGTCGGCGAACGTCGAGTCGATGCGCAGGTCATCCATGGCCGCCCGCACGTCCTTGACCCAGGTCCGCAGCTTCGGCGCCTCGCCGTCGATGGCGGTCTTCGCAGTGCGGAGGAAGTTCGACACCGTGACGCCGGGGACCTCGACGGGATACTGCATGGCGAGGAACAGGCCGGCGCGGGCCCGCACGTCGACCTTCATGGCGAGGACGTCCTCGCCGTCGAGGGTGACGGTGCCGCCGGTGACCCGGTACTTGGGGTGGCCGGCGACCGAGTAGGCCAGCGTCGACTTGCCGGAGCCGTTCGGGCCCATGATGGCGTGCGTCTCGCCGGAGTTGATGGTGAGGTCGACGCCGCGGAGGATCTCCTTGGTGCCGTCCTCGACCTCGACGGAGACGTGGAGGTCGCGGATCTCGAGGGTGGTCATGGTGTTCTCTCAGCTCATGTCATTGGCGACGGAGACGAGCACGTCGTCACCGTCGATCTTCACGGGGTAGACGGCGACGGGGATGGTCGCCGGGGGGCCGGACGGGTCGCCGGTGCGGACGTCGAACCGGGAGCCGTGCAGCCAGCACTCGAGAGTGCAGCCGTCGACCTCGCCCTCGGAGAGCGAGACGTCGGCGTGGGTGCAGCGGTCGTTGAGCGCGTGGTAGTCGCCGTTGCCGTCGCGGATCATCGCCACGATGACGCCGTCGACCTCAGCCTGTGCGGCGGTACCGGGGGCGAGGTCGTCGACACGGCACACCCAGGTGAAGTCCGTGACGGGCTGGGCGCTCACGACGCCCTGCCCCGGAGCACCTCGGCCCCGGCCCGCTGGGCCTCGGCCAGCTCGTCGTCGATGTCGGCGTTGAGCCGGTCGCGCAGGTCGGGGACGGGGATCTGGTTGATGACGTCGACGAGGAACCCGCGCACGACGAGGCGACGGGCCTCGTCCTCCGGGATCCCACGAGCCTGCAGGTAGAACAGCTGCTCGTCGTCGAAGCGGCCGGTCGCCGAGGCGTGGCCGGCGCCGATGATCTCGCCGGTCTCGATCTCGAGGTTCGGCACCGAGTCGGCGCGGGCGCCGTCGGTGAGGACGAGGTTGCGGTTGGTCTCAAAGGTCTCGGTGCCCTCGGCCTCGGCGCGGATGAGAACGTCGCCGACCCAGACGGTATGCGCGGAGTCGCCCTGGAGGGCGCCCTTGTAGGTCACGTGGGACTTGCAATTCGGGGCGTTGTGGTCGACGAACGACCGGTGCTCGAGGTGCTGCCTCGCATCGGCGAAGTAGACGCCGAGCAGCGTCGCGTCGCCGCCGGGACCCGCATACCGGACGTTGGTGTTGATCCGCACGATGCCGCCGCCGAGGCTCACGACGATGTGCCGGTATGCAGCGTCGCGGCCGACGAGTGCGTCGTGCTGGCCGAGGTGGTGGGCCTCGTCGTCCCAGCTCTGGATCGAGACGACCGTGAGGTTCGCGCCGTCGCCGACGACGACCTCGACGTTGCCCGTGTGGTCGCCACTCCCCTCGTGGTCGACGACGACGACGGCCTTGCTGTGACGGCCGGCCTCGATGACGATGTGGCCGTTGCTCCGCAGACCAGGCTTGCCGGTGATGACGACGCGTACCGGCTCGGCGAGCTCGGCCTCCGCGGCCACCCGGATGTAGGTGGCGTCGGGTGAGTTGGCGTTCGCGACGACCGCCGCGCGGTCGCCAGGGATCAGCACCGTCCCGCGGGGGGCCTGGCCGGCGGCCAGGGTGCCGACGCGGACCCCGTCCGGTGCTGTCACCGCATACTCGACCGCGCCCTCCTCGGTGGCGGTGTCGGTGAGCAGCGAGCGCAGCCGGTCGACCGGCGTGAACCGCCACTCCTCCTCGCGGCCGTTCGGGATCGGAAACGCGGCGACGTCGAACGACGTGGGGCGCTCGGCCCGCGACTGGTCCGGCACGAACGCGCCGATCGAGTCGGTATGCGCGTTCTGCCCAGGCTTCAACGTCGCCGTCAGGCCGCCGCCCGACGACTTCTCCAACAGCGGCATCAGCCGACTGCTCCTTCCATCTGCAGCTCGATCAGCCGGTTGAGCTCCAGGGCGTACTCCATCGGCAGCTCGCGCGCGATGGGCTCGACGAACCCGCGCACGATCATCGCCATGGCCTCCTCCTCGGTCAGGCCGCGTGACTGGAGGTAGAACAGCTGGTCCGCGGAGACCTTGGAGACGGTCGCCTCGTGGCCCATCTGGACGTCGTCCTCGCGGACGTCGACGTAGGGGTATGTGTCGGACCGGCTGATCTGGTCGACGAGCAGGGCGTCGCACCGGACCGTGGACCTCGAGCCGTGAGCGCCCTCCATGACCTGGACGAGGCCTCGGTAGGAGGTACGGCCGCCCCCGCGGGCGACCGACTTGGAGACGATCGTCGAGGAGGTGTTCGGCGCCTGGTGGACCATCTTGGCCCCGGCGTCCTGGTGCTGGCCCTCGCCGGCGAAGGCTATCGACAGGGTCTCGCCCTTGGCGTGCTCGCCGAGCAGGTAGACGGCGGGGTACTTCATCGTCACCTTGGAGCCGATGTTGCCGTCGATCCACTCCATCGTCGCGCCCTCAGCCGCGGTGGCCCGCTTGGTCACGAGGTTGTAGACGTTGTTGGACCAGTTCTGGATCGTCGTGTAGCGGACGCGGGCGTTCTTCTTGACGATGATCTCGACCACCGCGGAGTGCAGCGAGTCGGACGAGTAGATCGGCGCGGTGCAGCCCTCGACGTAGTGCACGGAGGAGCCCTCGTCGGCGATGATCAGGGTCCGCTCGAACTGGCCCATGTTCTCGGTGTTGATCCGGAAGTAGGCCTGCAGCGGGATGTCGACGTGGACGCCCGGCGGGACGTAGATGAACGAGCCGCCAGACCACACCGCGGTGTTGAGCGAGGCGAACTTGTTATCGCCGGCCGGGATCACGGAGGTGAAGTACTCACGGAACAGGTCCTCGTGCTCGCGCAGGCCGGAGTCGGTGTCGAGGAAGATGACGCCCCTCTCCTCGAGGTCCTCGCGGATCTGGTGGTAGACCACCTCGGACTCGTACTGAGCCGCCACGCCCGCCACGAGACGCTGCTTCTCCGCCTCCGGGATGCCCAGCTTGTCGTAGGTGTTCCTGATGTCCGCCGGCAGCTCTTCCCATGAGGTCGCCTGCTTCTCGGTCGACTTCACGAAGTATTTGATGTTCTGGAAGTCGATGCCGGTCAGGTCGGAACCCCACGCGGGCATCGGCTTCTTGTCGAACAGGCGCAGCCCCTTGAGCCGCAGGTCGAGCATCCACTGCGGCTCGTTCTTGCGGGCCGAGATGTCGCGGACGACCTCCTCGCTGAGCCCGCGCTTGGCCGTGGCGCCGGCGGTGTCGCTGTCGGCCCAGCCGTACTCGTACCGGCCGATGTCCTTCAGGCCGGGGTTGAGCTCTTCGATGTGGCTGCTCATCGGGATGCCCTTTCGGGGGTCGGGGTCTCTAGGTCCAAGGCCGCGGCGGGCTCCGGTGTTCCCGGAGCACTCCCGGGGCGAGACAGCGCCGTGGTGGGGATGAACGTGGTGCACACGTGGGCTCCGCGGGCAAGCGTCGCGAGCCGCTGGACGTGCACGCCGAGCAGGCGGGAGATGGCCTCGGTCTCGGCGTCGCAGAACTGGGGGAACTCCTCGGCCACTCGCCCCACCGGGCAGTGTCCCTGGCAGAGCTGGACGCCGGTCAGGCCGCCCGCGCCGACCGGCCGGGCGCTGGCCGCGAAGCCGTCCTCGGTCATCGCCTGGACGAGGACCGTCGCCCGGGCCACAACGTCGTCAGCGGCGGCGTCGAGGCGTGTCGCATACCGGCTCTCGAGGCCGCCGACTCGCTCCCGCGCGAAGGCGGCGACGGCGTCGGGTCCTCCGTGCTGGTCGAGGTAACGCAGGGCCTGGGCGGCGAGTTCGTCGTAGGCGCCCGGCAGAGAGCCGTGCCCCCGCTCGGAGACCACGTAGGCACGGGCCGGACGGCCCCGGCCGCGGGCGTGTGTCGCACCCGGGTCGTGCTCCTCGACGGCACCGTGGTCGGCCAGGGCGTCGAGATGCCGGCGGACCGCCGCGGGGGTCAGCCCCAGCAGTCGCCCGACATCGGCCGCCGTGACCGGACCGTGCTCGGACACGGCGGCGAGCACGCGTTCGCGCGTGCGCTGCTCGTCCGTTCCGATAAACACCACACCATTGTGACGTAATTGCCTGGAGACCCGATAGCAAGGGTCCCCTAACTTCCGCCGTCCCCCGACCCAAGATGAGCGGTCAGGAGGGTACCTAGACTCGGTGACGTGTCCAGCGGTCCACCCGTCGTCGTCGACGGGCTGGTCCGGCGGTTCGGCCGGGTGTCCGCGTGCGACGGGATGTCGTGGTCGGCGCCGGCGGCTGCCGTCACGGCGGTGCTCGGCCCGAACGGCGCCGGCAAGACCACGGCGGTCGAGTGCGCGATCGGGCTCCAACGCCCGGACGGCGGCCAGGTCGCTGTCCTGGGCAACGACCCGTGGCGCGCCGGACCGGAGCACCGGGCCCGCGTCGGCGTCATGCTGCAGTCCGGTGGCCTTCCGACAGGAACGACGCCGATGCGCCTGCTGCGACACCTAGCCGGTCTGTATGCGGACCCGGCCGACCTCTCCACGCTCGGGGACCGGCTCGGCGTCGACCACTTTGCGCGGACCACCGTGCGTCGGCTCTCCGGTGGGCAGCACCAGCGTCTGGCCCTCGCGGCAGCGCTGGTCGGGCGGCCTGAGGTGGTCTTCCTCGACGAACCCACGGCCGGCCTGGACCCGCACGGCCGGCTCGACATCTACGACCTCGTGGATGAGCTCCGGTCGGACGGCACCACCGTCGTGGTGACGACGCACTCGTTCGAAGAGGCCGAACGGCTCGCCGACCACCTCGTCATCGTCAGCGACGGCCGTGCGGTCGCGGAAGGGCGCCCGGCGGAGGTCGTCGGCACGGGAACCCTCGAGGCGGTCTACTTCGGCCTCACCAGGCGAGCGGCCGGATGAGCGCGCCGGCGGTCCCGATGGCTCGC
>DATLPT010000270.1:0-2639 GCA_035535635.1 Lapillicoccus sp.
CCCTCGTGACGAACGTCCACGCCCTCGACGCACTGGGGTCGATGCTCGTCGTCCTGGGGCTGGCGCTGTTCCTCTGGGGACTGCTGATGTTCCCGCCGGTTGCCCTGGCGACGACGACACTCGGCACGTTGGTACTCGTGCCGACCATGTCGGGAGCCGTCGTCCTCACCACCGCCGCGGCGGCGGTGCTGGGCGGGGTGGGGGTCTACCTCAGCGAGGCCTCTGAGAGCGGTGGCTCATCGGGTGGTGGCTCGGGCTCCGACGCGGGCGGGGGCACACCCGCGGAACCGAGTGCGCCGCCGAACTTCCGCGACCCGAGTGCCGCGCCCGGACCGGCATGGGAATGGAGAGGTTCCGGACCTCCGGGCTCCGAACGGGGCGCCTGGTACAACCCGACGACCCGCGAGACCCTCCACCCGGACCTGGACCATCCGGGGCCCATCGGGCCGCACTACGACTGGCGGTCGCCGGACGGCTACTTCTACCGCGTCTTCCAAAACGGAAGGATCGTCCCGAGATGAGCGAGTCTTCACACCGCGCCGGCGCACCCCTGGACGCCGCGGCCGCTCGTCCATGGGTGCAGAGGTCGCTGGCCCAGGGCGCCCTGCTCTCGCACGCCGTCGCCGCGGAGATCGAGCGATTCGTCGTGGCGACACTGCTGGCGCCGGCGAGATACGGCGACGGAGTCCTCGACGATGTCGGCCGCGGCATCCGAGCCGAGGAGGCGGACGCGACGGCGCTGGCCTACCTCACGACAGGCGGCCCGGGCGGAGGGTGCCTTCTCGTCGAGGACGACCTGGCCCGTCCCGGGGATCCCGGTCTCGGCGACCATCCTGGCCACTTCAGCGTCGTCGACGGACGGATCCTGCGGTGGGCCGACCTCGACGGCGCCCGCGAGCAACTGTCGTGGACGCTGCGCGCGGGGTCGTCGCGATTCCCGCTGAACGCGTTCGTCCTCCCGGTGTCGGCATCGTGGGCCGGCCTGATGCCCGGTGCGGAGGTCGGGGACGCGGTCGTCGACGCCATCGCCCGCCAGGTCGTCGCGGTCATCGTCTCGGTGTTCGATGCCGAGGCGTACGTGGCGCTAGCCGAGGACCGGGCCCCCTGGTGAAGGTCGGCGCTCAGTCGTCGTCGTCCCGAGCGGTCGCCCAGTGGCCGGCGCGCCGTTCGGCATCGAGGTCGGCCTGGGTCGCCTGACGGGCGGCGTACCGGTCGCGGGCGGCCTCGCGCTTCTCACCCCGGGTCGCGCGCTCCGAGGAGTCCAGCCGCAGGTCGGAGCCGCGCTGGCCGAGCAGCTCGGCCCCACTGACCAGCGTCGGCTCCCAGTCGAAGACGACCGCGTCGTCCGCCGCCCCGATGAGCACGGTGTCGCCGGCGATGGCGCCGGCCTTGACCAACGCCTCCTCGACACCGAGCCGGGCCAGCCGGTCGGCGAGGTAGCCGACCGCCTCGTCGTTGGTGAAGTCGGTCTGGCGCACCCAGCGGGTGGGGCGCTCCCCCACGACTCGGTATGCGGGTCCGTCCGGCGCCTCCTCGCGGCGCACGACGAAGCCGGTGTCGTCGACGGCCTTGGGACGCAGCACGATTCGGGGTGGGACGATCTCGGCGACCTCGTCGCGGGCCGCGGTCACGAGGCGACCCAGCGCATACGAGAGCTCGGTCAGCCCGAGATGTGCGACGGCCGAGACGATGTGGACTTCGTACCCCTGCGCCTCGAGGTCGGGCCTGACCATCTCGGCGAGCTCACGCGCCTCCGGAATGTCGGCCTTGTTGAGGATGACGACGCGGGTGCGTTCGGACAGCGGACGGCCGCCGAGGTCGGCATCGGGAACGTAGGCGGCGAGCTCCTCCTCGATGACCTCGAGGTCGGTCAGCGGGTCGCGTCCGGGTTCGAGCGTGGCGCAGTCGATGACGTGGGCGAGTACGGAGCACCGCTCCACGTGACGAAGGAACTCCAGACCCAGCCCACGACCGAGATGCGCACCCGGGATAAGGCCCGGCACGTCCGCGATGGTGAACCGGGTGTCACCGGCCGTGACCACGCCGAGGCTGGGGACCAGCGTCGTGAACGGATAGTCGGCGATCCTCGGCCGGGCGGCGGAGAGGACCGACACCAGGGACGACTTGCCCGCGGAGGGAAAGCCGATGAGGGCGACGTCGGCGAGCGACTTCAGCTCGAGGACGACATCGAACGCCTCTCCCGGCTCACCGAGCAGCGCGAACCCGGGCGCCTTGCGGCGCGGCGACGCGAGCGCCTTGTTGCCGAGGCCGCCCCGTCCGCCGCGAGCGATGGCGTGCTCCTGCCCGGGGGCGACGAGGTCGACAACCACGTCTCCGGACGCGTCCTTGACGACCGTCCCGGCCGGGACCGGGAGGACGAGATCATCGCCGTCCGCACCGTTGCGCTCGTCACCGGCACCCGGCTTGCCGTTGCCGGCGGTCTGGTGCGGGTGGTGGTGGTAGTCGAGCAGCGTCGTCGCCTGGGGGTCGACGCGGACGATCACCGAACCGCCGCGGCCGCCGTTGCCGCCGTCCGGGCCGCCGAGTGGCTTGAACTTCTCGCGCCGCACGGAGGCTACGCCGTTGCCGCCGTGTCCCGCCGCGACGTGGAGCACGACGCGGTCGACGAAGCTGGCGGC
>DATLPT010000271.1:0-3165 GCA_035535635.1 Lapillicoccus sp.
TCATCGCCACGGTCGTCGCGTGGCTCGGGAACCGGTACTGGACGTTCAGCACGCGACGCACCGACCGACCCGGCCGGGAGTTCCTGCTGTTCGCCACGTCGTGCACGGCGGGTGTAGCGATCGCTCTCGTCCCCCTCTGGATCTCCCACTACGTCCTGGGGTTCACATCACCCTTGGCCGACAACGTCGCGGCGAACGTGGTTGGACTGGCCCTTGGTACGACCTTCCGCTTCGTCGCCTACAGCGTCATCGTGTTCCCCGGGGAGCGCCGTCAGCAGCGCGACGCGGATTCCAGCGTCGCGTCTCCGGACTCGATGTCCGAATCTGCGGCGACTCGCTGAGGCTTCGCTGCCGGAAGCTGGTTCGTGCTGAAAGTTCTCTGCGACGCCACCGCGCTGCCGGCCAACCGCGGTGGAGTGGGCCGCTACGTCGACGAGCTCGTAGCACGGCTGCCCAGCCTCGGCGTCGACACCCACGTCGCCGCGCAGCCCCGCGACTGGGAACGGTTCGCTGCTTCGGTAGGACCAGAACGGGTCCACATCGTGCCCCGCTGGGCGGAGCGCCCAGCGCTGCGGCTGGCCTGGGAGCAGTCCGGATTGCCGCTGACAGTTCGTTCCGTCGCCCCTGACGTCGTCCACTCGCCGCACTACACGCTGCCGTTGGTCTCGACAATCGGGCGACGCCCTAAGAACGTGGTGACGCTGCACGATGCCACGTTCTTCAGCGACCCCGAGCTGCACCTCGGCGTTAAGGCCCGTTTCTTCCGCAGCTGGACGGCGCTGTCCGGCCGGCTCGCCGATGCCCTGATCGCTCCGAGCGAGGCCACCCGCGACGAGGTGGCCCGGCACACGCATACTGACGCTGCCCGGATTGCCGTCGTGCCGCACGGCGTCGACCACGAGAGGTTTCGGCCCCCTACCGGTGCGGAGATCGCCGAGCTGCGGCAGTGGCTGGCCATCGCGCCCGACCAGCCGTACCTCGCCTTTCTCGGCACCCTCGAGCCCCGCAAGAACGTACCTGCGCTCGTCCGCGCGTTCGGCGCGGTGGCTGGCACCATGACCGCCCCGCCCGTGCTCGTCCTTGCCGGCGACAAAGGATGGGACGACGCCATCGAGCCGGCGGTCGCCGAGCTACCGAGGTCGCTGCGCGTGCTGCGACCCGGCTTCGTCCCCGATGGTTTGATACCCGCACTACTGGGCGGTGCTCAGGTAGTCGCCTACCCGGCTCACGCGGAGGGGTTCGGGCTTCCGGTTCTCGAGGCGATGGCCTGCGGCGCCGCCGTCCTCACGACCGATCGACTCTCGCTTTCCGAGGTTGGCGGTGACGCGGTCCGGTACGCGCGCAGCCCGGACGCGACCGATCTCGCCGAGGCGCTTGAGGGGCTGCTCGCCGACCCCGCCGAACGTCGCCGGCTCGGGGACGCGGGGTTCGCCAGATCCCAGCGCTACACCTGGGACGCGACGGCCCGCGGGCACGTCGAGGTGTTCGAAGGGGTGTTGGCGCGATGACCGACACGACGGCCGATGCGGTGCCTCGGGTGCGGATCGTCGTCGTGACCTACTTTCCCGGGGACTTCCTCACCGAGTTCCTCTCGTCCCTGCCGAATGCCTCGGCGCACCCGGTGTCGGTCTCGGTAGTCGACAACGGGTCGACGGACGGCAGCGTCGAACGGGTCCGCCGGGATCCGGCCGTGGACCTCGTCGAGAGCGGCAGCAACCGCGGGTACGGTGGCGCGGCGAACCTCGGGGTGGCTCGCGCCACTGAGGAGTGGGTAGTCGTCGTCAACCCGGACATCGAGTTCGAGGAGGGGTCGATCGACGGCCTGCTCGCCGTTGCCGACCGCTGGCCACGGGCCGGAGCGCTCGGACCCCGCATCCACACCGCGGACGGAATGCTCTACCCCTCGGCCCGTGACCTGCCCTCGCTTGGCCGGGGGATCGGCCATGCAGTGTTCGGGTGGGTCTGGCCGGCGAACCCCTGGACCGCGTCGTACCGGCGCGAGCGGGGGACACCCGTCGAAGGGGTTGTGGGGTGGCTCTCGGGCGCCTGCCTCATGGTCCGGCGCGAGGCGTTCGAGTCGGTCGGGGGCTTTGACGAGGGCTACTTCATGTACTTCGAGGACACCGACCTCTGCGATCGACTGGCCCGCGCCGGCTGGGACGTCGTCTACGCCCCCTCGGCGACGGTCGTCCACCACGGCGGCCACGCGACGTCGCGCCACCTCGACGCGATGAGCAAGGCGCACCACGACAGCGCCTACCGGTACCTGTCCCGCCACTATGCGGGTCGTCGGTGGGCACCCGTCCGGGGGGTGCTCCGAGCCGGACTCTGGGGGCGGTACCAGCTGTCTCGGCGAGTTCGACGGGTCGTCCACGGCGCCCAGCCGACCCGGCACGCCTGATTAACGTCCGGATTACGGATGCCTCCGGGTGTCCGTTTGGTCGGCTTGCGCAGGCGGGACAGGATGGCGGCGTGCACCGCCTGCTCCGGCACACCGCCGACCGCATCCCTCCCCTCGCGCGGCTGCGCGCCGAACGGGACCGGCTGAGCGCCGAGGTGGTCGACCTGCGTGACCAGCTGGCAAGGACCGAGGCGGAGGCGGCGGCGCTGCGCCAGGAGGTGGCCGAGCTGCGGCCGGCCGAGTCCGCTTACCGGCTGTTCCCTGAGGGCCACTTCTACTCGCCGATCCCCGACCTTGCCGATGTGCGGGAGCGGGCCGACGAGCTCTTCGACCGCACCGGTGACGTGTCCGGCATCGACCTGCGGCCCGGCGAGCAGGTGGCGTTGCTCGACGAGCTCGGTCCGGCGTTGGCCCGGTGGCCGTACGGCGATCCGGAAGCTGGCCATGGTTTGCGCTACCGGCCGGACAACGAGTATTTCGGCTGGACCGACTCACAGCTCTGGTACGCCCTTCTCACCAACCGCCGTCCGCGCCGGGTCCTCGAGGTCGGGAGCGGCTGGAGCACCGCTCTTCTCCTCGACGCCTGCGACCGGGAAGGGCTGGAGACGACCGTCACCGCGATCGAGCCGTTCCCCGAGCGACTCCACTCGGTGATGCGCGATGGCGACGAAGACCGGGTCACCGTACGGGAGACCAAGGTCCAGGACGTGTCGCCGGACGAGCTCGCCGACCTCCAAACAGGGGACGTGCTCTTTATCGACTCG
>DATLPT010000272.1:0-22254 GCA_035535635.1 Lapillicoccus sp.
GTCCGGTCGAGATCGTCGGCAACATGGCCGTCCCGGCGATGCTCATCGCCTTCGGGATCTCGCTGCGGCGCGGGCCGAAGCCCGGCGCCGGCGGCTCGACGCCGCACGTCGTGACCGTCGTCGCGCTCAAGCTCTTGCTCCAGCCGGTGGCGGCGGTGGCCGTGGGGTATGCGGCGGTGGGGCTGCGCGGGCACGCCCTCTTCGTGGCGGCGGTCACCGCAGCTCTGCCGACGGCCCAGAACGTCTTCACCTACGCGAACACGTACCGCCGCGCGACGTACCTCGCCCGAGACGCGATCTTCGTCAGCACCTTCCTGTCGGTGCCCGCGATCCTGCTCATCGCGCTGCTCTTCAGGGGTGCGTGAGTTCTGCTGCAAGACATTCCCGCGGTGACTTCTCTTCTGGCTAGCCCTGAATCGCTATCGGGGGATGCCCGAATTCCACAAGGGGCAGACAGATGAGTATGCGGCCGATCTCCCAAACCCTGGGCTGTGCGCCGACTGACTAACCTCGGGCGGTATGTCGACCGCGCAGTTCACCGTCCACACCAGCCTGGCGCCGGCCGACGCCCTGGAGCTGCTGACCGACTTCGGGCCGGACCGGGCGAAGCGGTGGCCGAACATCGACGCCGACCACTTCCGGGTGCACGCCGAGGGCGACGACTGGGCGGAGGTCACCGAGGGCACCGCGATGGGCTGGGAGCGCGAGCGGTACTCCTGGGACCGCGCCGCGGGCACCGTCGTCGTCGACACCCTCGACTCGAACCTCTGGGGCCCGGGCAGCAGCTGGCACTACGAGCTGAAGCCGGCCGGCACCGGGACCGACGTCCACGTGACCCTCAACCGGGTTCCTCGGTCGTTCCGCGGGCGGCTCATCGGCGCCCTGATCCCGGTCGTGGGCGCCCGTACTCTCGGCCGCCAGCTCGAGTCGGTGCTGCGACACGCCGAGACGCTCTGATCAGCGACCTTCGGCCAGCGCCTTGAGGCTGGTCATCGCGCCCATCGTCTGGTCGGGGAGCTGACGCTTGATCATCGGCGTGAAGGCCTTGCCGATGCCCTTGGTGTCGATGGTGATGGTGTGGGTGAGGCGGCTGCGGCCGGCGTCCAGAGGCTCGGCGCGAAAGTCCACCGAGACGGCCATCATCCGGTCGGTGAACCGGTTCTCGAGGTGGCGGTTGGGCTCGTGCTGGGCCACCTCGCCGTCCATGACACCGGTGCGGCTGCCGTCCTTGTAGTGGTACTTCATCTTCTGCCCGACGGCGATTGGGCCATCCGACAAGGCCTCGATCTTCGTGCAGCGCTTGAGCCACTCCGGCGTGCGCGTCACGTCGTCGAGGATCGCGAAGATGGCCTCCGGAGGTGCCTCGACCTCCATGCTCTGCGAATACTGGGGCACGTTGCTCATCGTGGCACCGACCCCGATAGTTCTGTGCAGTTCTGGAGGTCCAACCCCTCATGAAGACTCGGAACCTCGCCACGCTGTACGACCTACCGGCCATGGACTGGGAGCCGGTTCGCCGCGTCATGGACAGCGGTGTCACCCAGGCCCCCGACACGGGTGGACCGAACCGGCACTCGTCCTGGCTCACGACCGTGGACCCGGACGGTGCGCCGCATACCGCCGGAGTGGGGGCGCTGTGGGTCGACGACGCGTACTGGTTCCAGACCGGCCCGGGGACCCGGAAGGCGCGCAACCTGGCCCACGACCCTCGGTGCTCCATGGCGGTGGCGACCCAGGACTTCGACCTCGTCGTCGAGGGCACAGCGACGCCGGTCACCGACCCGGAGACGGTCGCCGCGATGGCCGCACGCTGGGCCGAAGGGGGATGGCCGGCGCGTCCCGACGAGACCGGACGGGCGATCACGGCCGAGTTCAGCGCGCCGTCCGCGGGTCCGCCGCCGTGGACCGTCTACCGGCTGACGCCGGTGACGGCGACCGCCGTCTCGACGGTCGATCCCGGCGGCGCGACCCGCTGGACGTTCTGACCGCCTACTGGCCGGTGCGGCCGTCGACACATTCGCGGAGCAGGTCCGCGTGGCCGCAGTGCCGCGCGTACTCCTCGACCATGTGGAGCAGGAGTTCTCGCAGCGAGACCGACTCGTCGTGATGGGGATAGACCTCGCCGAGATCGGTGTGCTCCTCGACGAAGGCCTCGGCGAACGCGACCTCCCGCTCCCACGACGCGAACGCCGTAGCCACGGTGCGTTCGTCAGCTATCGCTTGGCTGAACGCCTCGTCGCGGTCCTCCTCCGACCAGTAGAGCCGCGGGACGTCCTCGCCCGCCGCGGTCCGCCGGAACCAGTCCCGCTCCACTTTGGCCAGATGTCGGACCAGTCCGAGCAGCGACAGCGTCGATGGTGGCACGGAGCGGACAGCCAGCTGCTCGGGCGTGAGGCCGTCGCACTTCATCCGCAGGGTGAGCCGGTAGACCCGCAGGTACTCCAGGAGATTGGACCGCTCGTCGACGATGTCGAGCTCACCCTGGGTACGGGGGTCGTCGTCGGGGTCGACCCACATGTCGGGGTATGCGCGTGACTGGCCAGAGGACATCCGGCGAGTATGCCCGCCTCCCCGTCCCTACCTGCCGAGAGGCCAGGTTTGGTCGTTCTCACGGCTCCACAACGACCAAACTTGGCCTCTCGACCGGATGGGGGCGGAGGGCGGTCAGACGTGGGCGAGCGCGCCTTCGAGCACCGACCGCAGGCGTGACGTGATCTCGTCGAATTCGGGCGGACCGATGACCAGCGGCGGCGCGAGCTGCACCACGGGGTCGCCCCGGTCGTCGGCCCGGCAGTAGAGGCCCGCGTCGAACAGCGCCTTGGAGAGATACCCGCGCAGCAGCCGCTCGGACTCCGCCTCGTCGAACGTCTCTCGCGTCCCCTTGTCCTTGACCAGCTCGATCCCGTAGAAGTACCCCTCGCCGCGGACGTCGCCGACGATCGGCAGGTCGAGCAACGACTCCAATGAGGTGCGGAAGGCCGGCGCGTTCTCGCGCACATGGTCGTTCAGGTTCTCGCGCTCGAAGATGTCGAGGTTGGCCATGGCCACCGCAGACGAGACAGGGTGCCCGCCGAACGTGTAGCCGTGCGGGAACGACGTGGTCCCGTGCCGGAACGGCTCGAACAGCCGATCGCTCGCGATCATCGCGCCGATGGGGGAGTAGCCACTCGTCATCCCCTTGGCACAGGTGATGATGTCGGGCACGTAGCCGAAGTCGTCACAGGCGAACATCGACCCGATCCGCCCGAAGGCACAGATCACCTCATCGGAGACGAGCAGCACGTCGTACTCGTCGCAGATCTCGCGGACCCGCTGGAAGTAGCCGGGCGGCGGCGGGAAGCAGCCGCCGGAGTTCTGGACGGGCTCCAGGAACACGGCGGCGACGGTGTCGGGCCCCTCGAACTCGATCGCCTCGGCGATACGGTCGGCGGCCCACTGCCCGAACGCTTTGAGATCGTCGCGGAGGTGATCGGGCGCGCGGTAGTGGTTGGTGTTCGGCACCTTGAACGCTCCCGGCACCAACGGCTCGAACATCTCCTTGGCCGCCGGGATGCCGGTGATCGACAGGGCGCCTTGAGGGGTCCCGTGGTAGGCGACCGACCGGCTGATCACCTTGTGCTTGGTGGGTTTTCCGGTCAGCTTGAAGTACTGCTTCGCCAGCTTCCAGGCCGTCTCGACCGCCTCGCCGCCCCCGGTGGTGAAGAAGACCCGGTTGAGGTCACCCGGCGCATACGCCGCGATCCGTTCCGCGAGCTCGACGGCGCGCGGGTGCGCGTAGGACCAGAGTGGGAAGAAGGCGAGCTCCTGCGCCTGCCGGGCCGCAACCTCGGCGATCTCGGCCCGGCCGTGTCCGACCTGGACGACGAACAGCCCCGCAAGCCCGTCGATGTACTCCTTGCCGCGGTCGTCCCAGATCCGGTGGCCTTCGCCCCGGACGATGATGGGTGGTCCGGATCCCTCTGTCTCCCAAGCGGACTGTCGGGTGAAGTGCCCCCAGAGGTGGTTCCGGGCCGCGTCCGCATACGTCGAACCGGAGGGGGTATGCGTCGGGCCGACCGGTTCGCTGAAGGTGCTTTCGGTGGTGGTCATCTGAGTCTCTTTCCGGACCTACCGGGTCCCCCAGTTGTAGTGCTGCTTGTTGAGCTTGAGGTAGACGAACGTCTCGGTCGAGGTGACGCCGTGGAGCCGCCGGATCCGGCCCATGAGCAGGTCGAGGAGGTGGTCGTCGTCCTCGCAGACCACCTCGACGAGCAGGTCGAAGCTCCCGGCGGTGGTGACGACGTACGACACCTCGGGCATGTCGCAGAGCGCCTCCGCGACGAGGGCGACGTCGCCGGCCACGCGGACGCCGATCATCGCCTGCCGGCTGAACCCCACCTGGAGGGGATCGGTGACGGCGACGATCTGCATGACGTCGGCGTCGATGAGCTTCTGGACCCGCTGCCGTACCGCCGCCTCGGACAGCCCGACCTCGCGGGCGATCGTCACGAACGACTGGCGGCCGTCCTCCTGGAGCAGCTCGACGATCCGTTTGGACACGGTGTCGAGCGGTGCGGTGCGGGTTGGCATACTCGCCATCGTGTCTGACGACGGATTCCGTCGTCAAGTTATGGATTCACAACAGATTTCGTGGTTGGCTGGCGATCATGAGGACCCTTCGCAACTTCGTCGGTGGCGAGTACGTTGAGCCCGAGTCCGACGCCCGGAGCGACGTTGTCGACCCCTCGACCGCCCAGGTCGTCGCATCCGCTCCGGTCTCCTCGAGCGCGGACGTCGACGCCGCATACGGCTCCGCGGCGACCGCGTTCGAGACGTGGGGGCAGACGACGCCGAGCGAGCGCCAGCGGGCACTGCTCAAGTTCGCCGACGCGATCGAGTCGCACGCCCACGCGCTGATCCGCCTGGAGGCCGAGAACACCGGCAAGCCCTACGCCCTCACCGCGAGCGAGGAGATCCCGCCGATGGTCGGCCAGCTGCGGTTCTTCGCCGGGGCGGCGCGGGTGCTGGAGGGCAAGGCCGCCGCGGAGTACATGGCCGGCCACACCTCGTGGATCCGGCGAGAGCCGATCGGCGTCGTCGGGCAGGTGACCCCCTGGAACTACCCGATGATGATGGCGATCTGGAAGATCGGGCCGGCGCTCGCGGCCGGCAACACCGTGGTCCTCAAGCCCAGCGACACGACGCCCGAGACGACGCTCAAGCTGGCCGAGCTGGCGGCGGAGTTCCTGCCGCCGGGCACCTTCAACGTCGTGTGCGGCGACCGCGACACCGGCCGGGCGCTCGTCGAGCACCCGACGCCAGCCCTTGTGGCGATCACCGGTTCGGTCCGAGCCGGCATGCAGGTCGCCCAGAGCGCCGCGCACCAGGTCAAGCGCGTCCACCTCGAGCTGGGCGGCAAGGCGCCGGTCGTCGTCTTCGACGACGCCGACCTCGAGAAGGCGGTCGAGGGGATCGCCGTGGCGGGTTACTTCAACGCCGGGCAGGACTGCACCGCCGCGACGCGCGTGCTCGCCGCACCGCGAATCCACGACGACTTCGTCGCCGCGATCAGCGAGTATGCGCGCAGCTCCGCTCGGGTGGGAATGCCGGACGACGACGACGCCCTGTTCGGGCCGGTCAACAGCGCGAACCAGCTCTCCCGCGTGGAGGGGTTCCTCGACCGGCTGCCCGATCACGCTTCCGTCGGGGCGGGTGGACATCGGGTGTCGTCGCTCGGCGACGGGTTCTTCCTGGAGCCGACCGTGGTCTCCGGGCTGCGCCAGGACGACGAGGCGGTCCAGGACGAGATCTTCGGCCCGGTCATCACCGTGCAGCGGTTCGACGACGAGACCGAGGCGATCCGCTGGGCGAACGGCGTCGAGTACGGGTTGTCGTCGAGCGTGTGGACCCGCGACTTCGGGCGCGCCATGCGGGTATCCAAGGCGCTGGACTTCGGCTGCGTGTGGATCAACACGCACATCCCGCTCGTGGCGGAGATGCCGCACGGCGGGTTCAAGCGGTCCGGCTACGGCAAGGACTTGTCGATGTACGGGTTCGAGGACTACACCCGGGTCAAGCACGTCATGGCCAACATCGAGGGATGATCCATCCGTACCGAGGAGGCGAGCGTGAGCGAGCAGGGCTGGCGGGAATTTCGCTCGGCAGAGGGCGTCGACGACTGGGTGGTTCTGCACGGGGGAGCGACCGCGGTGTTCAATGTCTCGTCGCTCGTCGAAGCGGCGCAGCTCGCTGAAGCTGTGGCCCGTGTGCCCGGCCTAGACGGCGCTGGTGCTCTGTTCACCATCGCCGATGGCCGCCTGACCGTGCGGCTGAGCCGCGGCGTATTTCGGCTGGAAGAGGAGCACATCGCGCTGGCGCGGAAGGTTTCGGCGGTGGCCCGGGCGCACGGAGCGGTTGCCGATCGGACAGCTGCGCAAGAGGTCCAGCTGGCGATCGCCGCCAAGCCCGACGTGGTCGACGTCGGCTTCTGGCGCGCAGTCCTCGGGTACGCCGAGCTGGCCGACGACAACGCCATCGACCCGCTCGGACACGGCTCGACGGTGTGGATGCAGGAGCTGGACCCGGGCACGCCGCTCCGGCACGCCATGCACGTCGACGTCTCCGTTGCTCGGGAGCACGTCGAGTCGCGGCTTGCGGCAGCACTCGCTGCCGGCGGCCGCGTCGTCGACGAGGCCGATGCCCCTGCCGCCTGGATCCTCGCCGACCGCGCCGGAAACCGGGTGTGCATCGCTGCCTGGCCCGACGGGTCCGTTCCGCCCGACTCCGTGTGACCCGAGCTGATGGGCGTGCCGAGCGAGCAGCATGGCCGGCGGGGCAACGCCCGCACCGTCTCAGGCCGCGCCGTTCCAGCCGTCCGCATCGGTGTGGGCATCGTCTGCCTGGTGTGGATGCTCCCGATCATCGGCGAGCTGGTCAACTCGTTTCGCACGCGCGACGCGCAGCAGAGCACCGGTTGGTGGACCGCGCTCGCCAACCCGCTGAACGTCACTCAGTGGACACTCGACAACTATTTCGTCACGCTCTTCACCACATCGGAGGACGGCGTCAACATCGGGCAGGCGTTCGTCAACAGCTTCCTCGTGACGGTGCCCGCCAGCGTGATTCCGATCCTCGTTGCCGCGTTCGCCGCCTACGCCTTCACGTTCATGCAGTGGCGGGGCCGCGACTACGTCTATCTCGCCTTCGTCAGCCTTCTCCTGGTGCCGAGCCAGGTGGCCCTTGCGCCGTTGCTCAAGGTCTACAACGCCGTCGGTCTCAACGGAACCTTCCTTGCCGTGTGGCTCGTCCACGTCGGGTTCGGCATGCCGGTGGCGGTAGTCATCCTTCGCAACCACATGTCGCGTCTGCCCAAGGCGGTCATCGAGTCGGCCGAGGTCGACGGGGCAAGCCACTTCACGACCTTCTGGCGGCTCGTCGTCCCGATGTCGGTGCCGGCGTTCGCGACGTTCGCGATCGTGCAGTTCCTCTGGGTGTGGAACGACCTGTTGCTGGCGCTGCTGTTCCTCGGCCGCGGTGACAACGCGCCCGTGACGGTCGCCCTGCAGGGGTTGCTCGGCCAGGACGTCAAGGCCACGGAACTGATCCCCGCTGCGGTGATGGTGGCCGTCTTCGTACCCGTGTTGGTCCTTCTCTTCCTGCAGCGATACGTCATTCGAGGGCTGTCCCAGATCACCGGCACCATGCGGTGAAGCCCACGCAGCAGAATGACCGCGTGAGCGCCCACGCCCAACCACGGGCGAGTCAGCCGGCCATCGCCTGGTCCTGGCCGCACGCCCTTGTCGGTGTGGTCTACGCGATTCGCGGCGCCGGCGTCACGCTCCGTGATCCGCAACTCGGCATCCCGCTCGCCGTCGGGGTCCTGCCGGCAGCGATGGTCGGAATCCCGCCCCGGCGTCGCGGCCGGCTCATCATCCTGGTCGTCGGCGTTCTGGCCGGCGCCTCCCTGTTCCTTGGGGGCGTTCTCGCGCACCTGCCTCTGGTCCTCGCCGCGATCTTGCTCGCGGCCGCAGTCCTCGGGGCCGCCCTCCTGGCGTCCGCTCTCGCCTTCGGCCGGATCGTGCTGGTCCTGTGCGCGCCGCTCGTCGCGGCCGGGCTGTCCTACGACGATTACGCGTCCTCGGCGCAGACGCTGCTCCTGCTGAGCCTCGGCGCCGCCTACGCCTGCCTCGTCGCGATGTTGTGGCCCGCCCACCGCGCGCCTCAACGACTACAGGCCCAGCTCCCCGATCAGAAGTCCATGCTCGCGTACGGCATCCGCCTGGGCCTCGCCGCGGCCATCGTCTACGCCATCGCCGCCGGCATGGGACTGGACCACCCCGGCTGGGCACCCGCCGCGTGCCTGCTGGTCGCCCGTCCCCAAGTCGACCTCCTGCAAAGCCGCGGTGTCGGCCGAGTCGTATCGGTCGTCGTCGGCGCACTTGCGGCCGTGCTGATCCTCAACAACCAACCGCCCGAAGCCGTCTTCGCCCTCGTCGCTGTTGTCGTCCTCGGCGCTGCCGCAGCTACGGTCGGCAGCCGTTGGTACATCACGTCGGCCTTCACCACGCTTCTCGTCTTCCTGATTTTGCTGAATGGACACCTTGACGAGACGACCTACAAGGTCAACGAGCGCGTCGGCGAGACCATCCTCGGCGTCGTCGCCGCTTATCTGGTCGTGTGGCTCATCCCGACACTCCAGGCGCGCCACAACGCAGACAACCGCGCCTCACCGTGATTCCGGTCAGCGTGACGACCGTATGCCTACGCCAGACTCTTGGTGGCGGGGCTGGGCACCCGGAGTGCTGCGGAATCATATTGGTACACAAGGCTTTTCGACGCCTCTTCCTCGGTGCACTACCGTGTGGCCATGACCCGGTACGGCGCCCAGTACGGTCCCGACGTGACCTTCCTCGGCGTCGACCGCTGCGACCTCGAAGACGAGAGCACGTATGCCGGCGCCGACGTCGTCGTGGTCGGCGCTCCCTTCGACGGGGGCACCTCCCACCGACCGGGCGCCCGGTTCGGACCGCAGGCCATCCGTACCACCGACTACCTGCCGCAGGACGGCTCCCGCCCGTCCCTCCCCCTGCGCACCGACGCGCTGCGTGACCTCCGCGTCCTGGATGCCGGTGACGTCGAGATGTTCTCGGGCGACATCGAGGTGGCCCTCCCGGCCTTGGAGGCCGCAGTCGAGAAGGTCGCCCGGTCCGGCGCGATCCCGCTCGTCCTCGGCGGCGACCACTCGATCGCCTACCCCGACGCCAAGGGCGTGGCCAACGTCCTCGGTCACGGCCGTGTCTCGATGATTCACTTCGACGCGCACGCCGACACCGGCGACGTCGAGTTCGGGTCGCTGTGGGGCCACGGCCAGCCGATGCGCCGGCTGCTCGAGTCCGGGGCGGTGCGCGGGGACCGGTTCTTGCAAGTGGGCCTGCGCGGGTACTGGCCACCCCCGGAGACGCTGGACTGGATGGCGGTCGAGGGCTTCCGCTCCTACGAGATGACCGAGATCAGCCGCCGCGGCCTCGACACCTGCCTGACCGAGGCATCCCGCATCGCGACCGACGAGTGCGACGGCGTCTTCCTCTCGGTCGACATCGACGTATGCGACCCCGGCCACGCGCCCGGAACCGGGACGCCCGAGCCCGGTGGTCTCACCGCCCGTCAGCTGCTCGACTCGGTGCGCCGGCTCTGCCTGGAGCTCCCGATCGTCGGGATGGACGTCGTCGAGGTCAGCCCGCCCTACGACCACGCCGACATCACCGCGGCTCTCGCCAACCGCGTCGTCCTCGAAGCGTTGTCGGCGATTGCCCGGCGCCGTCGCGACGCAGCCGGAGGCGACGCATACGATCCCGACCGCCCCCTTCTGCAGCGGTGAACAGCCGACGGTCGTAACCTGCGGTCATGCCCGCACCGACGCAGAAGAGCGTCCTCGACGCCGTCCCGAAGCAGCTCCTCATCGGTGGTTCCTGGCGCGACGCGGCGGGCGCGCGAACCCTCTCCGTCGAGGATCCCGCGACAGGACGAGCCTTGACCGACGTCGCCGACGCGAACGCCGCCGACGGCAAGGCCGCGCTCGATGCCGCGGTGAAAGCGCAGGCGGACTGGGCGACCACGGCACCCCGGGAGCGCGGGGAGATCCTGCGCGCCGCATACGAGCGGATCACCGAGCGGGCCGACGAGTTCGCCCTGCTCATGACCCTCGAGATGGGCAAGCCGCTGGCCGAGTCGCGCGGGGAGGTCGCCTACGGGGCGGAGTTCTTCCGATGGTTCTCCGAGGAGGCCGTCCGCATCCACGGGCAGTGGGCGACGTCTCCGGACGGCAAGACCCGGCTCATGACGATGCGGCAGCCGGTCGGTCCGGTGCTGATGATCACGCCCTGGAACTTCCCGCTGGCCATGGGCACCCGCAAGATCGGCCCGGCGGTGGCCTCCGGCTGCACCATGGTCGTGAAGCCGGCCCACCAGACACCGTTGACCATGCTGTTGCTGGCCCAGGTGCTGCAGGAGTGCGGGCTGCCCGACGGCGTCCTCAACCTCGTCACCACGTCGCACACCGGCGAGGTGTGCGAGCCGTTGATCCGCGACCTGCGGCTGCGAAAGCTGACCTTCACCGGCTCGACCGAGGTCGGTCGCACTCTCGTCGAGCAGTCCGCCGAACAGCTGCTGCGCGTGTCGATGGAGCTGGGCGGCAACGCGCCGTTCCTCGTCTTCGCGGACGCCGATGTCGATCGGGCCGTCGAGGGCGCCATGCTGGCGAAGATGCGCAACATCGGCGAGGCCTGCACCGCTGCGAACCGGTTCTACGTGCACGAGTCCGTCGCTGAGGAATTCTCCGAGAAGTTCGCCGCCCGGATGTCCCAGCTCACCCTGGGCAAGGGGACGCGCAAGGGCGTGACCGTGGGTCCCCTCATCGACGCCAAGGCCGTGGCCAAGGTCACCGAGCTGCTCGACGACGCCGTCGGCAAGGGCGCCCGCGTCATGACCGGCGGGGAGCCGCAGAAGGGCCCTGGCTACTTCTTCCAGCCGACGGTGCTCGCCGACGTCCCGACCAGCGCCCGGCTGCAGAAGGAGGAGATCTTCGGTCCCGTGGCACCCGTGACGACGTTCTCGGTCGAGGCGGAGGCGGTGCGGATGGCCAACGACACGGAGTTCGGGCTGGTCGCCTACCTCTTCACCACCGACCTGTCCCGGGCGGTCCGGGTCAGTGAGGCGCTGGAGTACGGCATGGTCGGCGTGAACCAGGGCATCGTGTCCAATCCCGCCGCGCCCTTCGGCGGCGTCAAGCACAGCGGGTTCGGGCGCGAGGGCGGCTTCGAGGGGATCGAGGAGTACCTCGAGACCAAGTACGTCGGCATCGCGCTCTGACCCTTGCTGCCCGGCCGGGCCGATTCGGGGCAAACCCGCCCGGCCGGGCGGGCGGACTGGTGAACTGGGCGCCATGACGACCGGCCTCAACGGGTCCGACAGCCGCCTCAGCTCCGTCGCCGACCTGCTGGACCGGACCGACGACGCGATCCGGCGCGGGATTCGGCCCGGGGCCGCCGTGGTGCCGACCGGGTTCGGGGTGCTCGACGAGGTGTTGGAGGGCGGCTTCCGGTCGGGCGAGCTGGTGCTGCTGGGCGGCCCGCAGGGCCTGGGCAAGACGACCATGGTCATGCAGATGGTCCGCAACGCCGTGAGCAACGGCGGCAGTGCCGTGGTCTTCTCGTACGAGCACGAGGGTCACACCCTCCTGGAACGCCTGCTTTCGCTCGAGGCGAGCCTGGTTGCCGGGTACGACGCAGCGCGCCTGCCGGCCATCCGCGGCGCCTTCGAGAAGGCCGGGCCGCCGGGCTTCACCCTCAACGAGCGGCTCGCCCACCTGCGCGGTGTGCCGCAAGGCCTCCAGACCATACGCAGGTATGCGGGTCGGTTGCACATCCACGAGTCCACCGGTTCGTCCACGGACCTCGACGAGATCCGCCGGACCGTGTCGATGGTGCAGACCGACGACGGCCCGCCGCCCCTGGTCGTCGTCGACTACCTCCAGAAGGTCCCCGTCCCCAACGGCTCTCCCACGGAGGAGGAGCGGGTCACGCTCGTCGTCGAACGGCTCAAGGACCTCACCCTCGACCTCGGGGTGCCGGTCGTTGCGATCGTCGCGGCCGACAAGGCCAGCCTGGTCCCCGGCAAGCGGATGCGCGTGCACGATCTCCGCGGGTCGTCGGCCCTGGCCTACGAGGCCGACGTCGTGCTGATCATCAACGACAAGTACGACATCGTGGCGCGCCACCACCTGGTCTACGACCTGGGCAACGCCGAGCGGTACCGCCAGTGGGTCGTCTTGACCGTCGAGAAGAACCGGCACGGCGTCGACGGCGTGGAACTGGAGTTCCGCAAGCAGTTCGCGGAGGGCCGGTTCGATTCCAGCGGTCAGTACGTCGTCGAGCAGCTCATCGAGGAGCGCGTCTTCACGGAGTGAGGCCCGGCAGCGCCATGGCCAGGAGCAACTCCTGCATGCGACGCCGGTCGGCCGGCTCGCGGGGTACCAGCCCCGGCACCGCCGAGGTCAACGAGGCGTGTCCGAGGTATGCAGCGTAGGCCAGCACCGCGCGCGACCGCGCCTCCGGACCCGGGACGCCGTCCTCGCGGATGAGGTGCTCGACGTAAGCCACCCGGAGCTGGGTCGCCTCCACCACGGCCGCCTTGACGTCCGGGTCAGCGCTCGCGACCAGCAGCAGGTCGGCGGGAGACTGCTCGGCCGCCGTGCTGACGATCCCCAGCAGGTGGCGGAGGCGCTCGCGCGGGGAGCCGCCGGCCGCCTCAACGCGGTCCTGCACCGCGACCGTGTGCTGCTCCACCCAGGCGCCGAGCACGGCGCGCAGCAGGTCCGCGCGGTCCGTGAAGTGCCAGTAGCCCGAGCCCTTCGTGGTCCCGAGCCGGGCGGCAACCGGTTCGATGGCCACGGCGTCCGGACCGCCCTCGACCAGCGCGGCCAGCCCGGCCGTCGTCCAGTCATCGCGGGTGAGGGTCTTCCGTGGCGCCATCTCCATACGGTACCGTATGGACATGGACACGTTGGACGTGGCGCTCCGCGGCCAGCCGGCGCCCGACTGGGCCGACGTCGTCGTGGAGAGCGTTCCCGTGGAGGCCGCTGTCGTCACCGACCCGGCGGTGTGGACCCGCGAGATCTTCTCGGCGCGTAGCCTTCCCGCCCCGGTCATGGGCCTGATGGGTCTGCGCCAGATGCTCGCCCCGCTCGTCGGAGCGTCACGGGGGAGCTGGGAGGCCTTCGCCGTCCGGGAGGTCAGCGGCCGGGAGGCCCTCATCACCCAGGCCGACCGGCACCTTGATTTCCGGGCCTCGGTCGGCGTCGACGCCGAGGCACGGCTGCTCTGGGTGACCACGGCGGTCTGGTTCCACGGCTGGCGTGGGCGGAGCTACTTCATGCCCGTGCGGTTCCTCCACGACCCCGTCACCCGGGCGATGATGAGACGGGCGATCGCCCGCGTCGCGCAAGGCACAATGGCTGGGTGACCTCCTCGCCGCGGACCGTGACCCTGCTCGGGTCGACCGGCTCCATCGGCACTCAGGCGATCGACGTGGCGCGGACCGCCCCGGACCGCTTCCGCATCACCGCGTTGAGCGCCGGCGGCAACCTCGACCTGGTGGCACGGCAGGCCGTCGAGCTGTACGTGGAGGCGGTGGCCTGTGCCCGCGGGTCCGTGGACGAGCTGGCTCAGGCGGTGGGCGAAGCGGCCCGCGAAGCCGGCTCCGCTGCATACCGGCCCGAGCTGCTGGCCGGTCCCGAGGCGGCGACCGACCTGGCTGGCCGCCCAGCCGACGTCGTCCTCAACGGCATCACCGGCTCGATCGGGCTGGCCCCGACGCTCGCGGCGCTGGACGCCGGGACGACGCTGGCGCTGGCCAACAAGGAGTCGCTCATCGTGGGCGGGCCGCTCGTGAAGGCCGCCGCCAAGCCGGGCCAGATCGTGCCCGTGGACAGCGAGCACTCAGCGCTGGCGCAGTGTCTGCGCGGCGGGACCTCCGACGAGGTCGAGCGCCTCGTCGTGACCGCCAGCGGCGGACCGTTCCGGGGAAAGTCGCGCGAGGAGCTGTTCGACGTCACGCCCCAGCAGGCACTGGCGCACCCCACCTGGGACATGGGCCCGGTCATCACGACCAACTCCGCGACGCTGGTCAACAAGGGACTCGAGGTCATCGAGGCCCACCTGCTCTTCGACGTGCCGTTCGACCGGATCCACGTCGTGGTTCACCCGCAGTCGGTGATCCACTCGATGGTGGAGTTCGTCGACGGGTCAACACTCGCGCAGGCGTCGCCGCCGGACATGCGACTGCCCATCGCGCTGGGTCTCGCCTGGCCCGACCGCGTCCCAGGTGCTGCCCGCCCGGTCGACTGGTCGCAGGCGTCGACCTGGGAGTTCTTCCCGCTCGACGACGAGGCGTTCCCCGCCGTGGGGCTGGCCAAGCGGGTCGGCGAGGCCGGCGGCACCTACCCCGCGGTCTACAACGCGGCCAACGAGGAGTGCGTCCAAGCCTTCTTCGACGGGCGGATCCGGTTCACCGACATCGTCGACACGGTGGCCCGCGTCGTCGAGGACCACGCGCATACTCCCGAGGCCGGGATCAACAGCGGCGACCTGGACGTTGAGACGGTGCTGCGGGCGGACGCCTGGGCCCGGAACCGGGCCCGCGAGGTGCTTGGCCTGGAAAGGAACCCTGCGTGATCGCCTACATCGTCGGCGTGCTCGTCGTCGCCCTCGGCGTCGGGCTGTCG
The DNA here is from genome assembly GCA_035535635.1 of Lapillicoccus sp. GTDB lineage: Bacteria > Actinomycetota > Actinomycetes > Actinomycetales > Dermatophilaceae > Lapillicoccus. The sequence continues at coordinate 14,759 of DATLPT010000272.1, forward strand.
ATCGCCCTGCACGAGATCGGCCACCTCGTGCCGGCCAAGAAGTTCGGCGTCAAGGTGACGCAGTACATGGTCGGGTTCGGCCCCACCGTCTGGTCGCGGAACAAGGGCGGCGAGACGGAGTACGGCGTCAAGGCGATCCCGCTCGGCGGCTACATCCGGATGATCGGGATGTTCCCGCCGAAGCCCGGTGACCCCGAGAACCAGCTCCGCGCGTCGTCGACAGGGCGGTTCACCCAGCTGATGGACCAGGCTCGGCAGGACTCGATGGACGAGGTCAGCCCGAGCGACGAGCACCGCGTCTTCTACAAGCTGAGCGTGCCGAAGAAGGTCGTCATCATGATGGGCGGCCCGGTGATGAACCTGCTCATCGCCTTCGTCCTGCTCGGCGGCATCCTCACGCTCTACGGCATCCCGACTGCCACGCCCCTCATCACGAGCGTCGCGATCTGCGTCCCCTCGGCGGCGCCGACCATCGACAAGCCCCAGCCGGACTGCGCGGCGGGTGACCCGGCCTCACCGGCGACGCTCGCCGGGCTCCAGAAGGGCGACCGGATCGTCTCGGTGAACGGCACGCCGGTCACCCTGTGGGACCAGGTGACGCCGCTGATCCGGAAGTCGGCCGGCCAGACGATGACGCTGGTCGTCGACCGGAACGGGTCGCAGGTCACCCTCCAGGCGCCGATCGCCGCCCTGAACCGCGCCGCCTACGTCGACACTGACAAGGTCAAGGTCGACGGCAACGGCAAGGTCGTCACCGAGCAGGTCGGGTACCTCGGCGCCACCCCTTCGGGCGAGCTCATCAAGGGCACGGTTCTGCAGGTCCCGGGGTTCGTCTGGAACGCGTTCACCCAGACCGCGAGCGTTGTCGTGAACGTGCCGCAGAAGATGGTCGGGGTGGTCCAGGCGGCGTTCGGCTCGGGCGAGCGCGACCCCAACGGCCCGATCTCGGTGGTTGGCGTGGGGCGGGTCGGCGGCGAGATCGCCAGTGCCGATCTGGGTCCCGAGAGCACGACGGCCAAGTTCATGACGCTGCTGTCGCTCATCGCGGCGCTCAACATGGCGCTGTTCGTCTTCAACCTCATCCCGTTGCTGCCGCTCGACGGCGGTCACGTCGCGGGCGCCCTCTGGGAAGGGGCCAAGCGGTCCTGGGCGCGGGTGCGCGGCAAACCGAACCCCGGGTACGTGGACGTAGCCAAGGCGCTGCCGGTCGCCTACACGATGGCCCTGGTCCTCATCACCATGTCGGCGCTGCTCATCTACGCCGACATCGTGAAGCCGGTCAAGCTCTTCTGATCCCGGCTGGGATACTGGAACCATGTCTGTCTCGCTCGGTATGCCTGCCCTCCCCGCGGCCGTACTCGCCCCTCGGCGAGCCTCGCGCAAGATCCGGGTCGGCAAGGTGGAGGTCGGCGGGGACGCCCCGATCAGCGTCCAGTCGATGTGCACGACTCCGACGACGGACGTCAACGCGACCCTGCAGCAGATCGCGGAGCTGACCGCCACCGGCTGCGACATCGTGCGCGTCGCGTGTCCGAGCCAGGACGACGCCGACGCCCTGCCGCAGATCGCCAGGCACAGCCAGATCCCGGTCATCGCCGACATCCACTTCCAGCCCAAGTACGTTTTCGCCGCGATCGACGCGGGCTGTGCGGCCGTACGGGTCAACCCCGGGAACATCCGCAAGTTCGACGACCAGGTCAAGCAGATCGCCCAGGCGGCCAGGGAGGTCGGCGTCTCGATCCGGATCGGCGTCAACGCCGGTTCCCTGGACCCGCGCATCCTGCAGAAGTACGGCAAGGCGACTCCGGAGGCGCTCGTCGAGTCGGCGGTTTGGGAGGCGAGCCTCTTCGAGGAGCACGACTTCCACGACTTCAAGATCTCGGTTAAGCACAACGACCCGGTCGTCATGGTGCGCGCCTACGAGCTCCTCGCCGAGGCGGGAGACTGGCCGCTGCACCTCGGCGTCACCGAGGCCGGGCCGGCCTTTCAGGGCACCATCAAGTCGTCCGTCGCATTCGGGGCGTTGCTGTCGAAGGGGATCGGCGACACGATCCGGGTGTCGTTGAGCGCGCCGCCGGTCGAGGAGGTTAAGGTCGGCAATCAGATCCTCCAGTCCCTGAACCTGCGGCCCCGCAAGCTGGAGATCGTCTCTTGTCCGTCCTGCGGCCGGGCTCAGGTCGATGTCTACACGCTGGCCGACCAGGTCACCGCCGGCCTCGAGGGGCTCGAGGTCCCGCTGCGGGTTGCGGTGATGGGCTGTGTCGTCAACGGACCTGGCGAGGCGCGCGAGGCCGACCTCGGCGTCGCCAGCGGCAACGGAAAGGGCCAGATCTTCGTCAAGGGTGAGGTCGTCAAGACGGTGCCGGAGAAGGACATCGTCGAGACCCTCATCGAGGAGGCGATGCGCATCGCCGAGACGATGGAACCGGCCGACGGGGAGAAGCCGCTCGTCAGCGTGCGCTGACTTCAGGCAGCACTCCACCGTCGCGGGCCGGCTCAACCCGCGGGACGGTCAGCCGGACACCTTGCGGGTTCTTCCGCGTCGGGAGTATCAAGGAGTGCTTTCGCGGGAGAGCAACCGGCGCAGCGTGTCCTCGAGGGTGCTGCGGAAGAGGAAGGCGTCACCATGCTTGTTGATCGCCCCACGCCACGCCGATCGCCGCACGCCCACGCACGGAGATCCGCCTTCGCCGGCCTGGTGGCCGTTCTGGCGGTGGCCGGCGCGATGGCGACTGCCGCACCGGCCCAGGCGCGTCACCAGGAGGACAAGGTCGACCTCACCTTTGCCGGCAAGCTCGTCGACTTCACGGCTACGGGGCCGAGCCCCTTCGACGGCGCTCGCGCTCGCCTGGTCATGGCCTCTCGGGACGATCAGACGTTGTTCATCCTCATCGTGACCGGGGTTTCCCGTGAGGCGGCAGGCGAGACCTTCGGAGCGCATCTGCACGAGGGGCCCTGCGTGGCAGCCGACTTCTCGGCCGCCGGACCGCACTACAACCAGTCGAGGATTGACGGCGGGCCGCTCTTGGTCAGTGCGGAGACCGAGGTGTGGCTGGACGTCACCATCACGCCCGGGGGCACCGCCGTGGCCCTCGCATCGGTACCGTTCGTGCCCATTCCCGGGAACCGGTCGATCGTCCTGCACGCCGAGGAGACAGCCGAGAACGGGACGGCCGGCTCGCGGCTGGCGTGCCTGCCGGTCAGCTGGTCCTAGTCAGCTCGGGTCGTCGTCGGCCTGGCGCTCCAGCTCGGCCGCTCGCCGGTAGATCGACCGGTCGTCTCCAGACTCCGACTGCAGGGGACGGGGGACCGATCCGGGAGGCAACCGGCGGTTCAGGGAGAACAGCCGCCCGAGCACCGGCATGAGCACGATGTTGAGTCCGTGCAGGACGCCGATGATGAGCAGGATCCCACCGACACGCACCACCTCTGATTGGAGCTGGTTTGCGGTGACGTTGCCGTCAAGAGACCTCCAGTCATCGGGCGTTGCGAAGTGCACCGTGAAGAGGATGTACGCCGTGAAGATGAGGTAGTAGACGACGTCGGTGAGCACGATGTAGCTCTTGCCGGTCAACGGGTTGTCGTGGAACACGTCCGCGGCGTAGGCGCGCCCGAACCGCTTGATGAACGGGCCGAGCCACAGCGCGATCGCGATGAGGACGGCGGTGGTTGCGAGCTCGAGGACCCACCAGGGCATGGTCAACACTCCTTGCGCGGTACGTGGGGTCAGGACAGTGACAACGGAGGTCACCAGGACGAGGCCGGCGGCCCAGAGGAGGACGACGCCTCGCTGTCGCCGTCGGCGGCGCCGATCGGCGTCGATACTGTCGACGACCCGACTGAACAGGTCGGCGGACGGTCGGAGCTCGGGGCGGCCGTGGAGCACGTCGTGGACGGCCTCCCCGAACCGGTCTTCGGGCGCGCTCATCGCTTCGCCTCCAGAGTCTGGGGCATCGACCGAAGGCCGCGTTGCAGGTGCGTCTTGACCGAGTTTGTCGATACACCAAGGGTTTCCGCGATGTCGGGAAATGGACAGGTCGAGGTAGTAGCGCAGCGCCACACAGTCACGCTGCCGTTTCGGGAGTGCTCGTAGCGCCGCGACCACCTCCTGACGTTCCTCGGTCTCGGCCGCATGTTCCTCGGCGGAGGGCTCGTCCGGTGCCGCCGGGGGACGGTGCCGGAACGACACCAACCCGCGCCGGTTGTGGTCGCGGGCCAGGTTGATGACGATCGAGCGCAGGTATGCGGCGGCCCGCTCTTCGTCGCGGATCCGCTGCGCTGTCCGCGCCAGCCGGATGAACGCCTCCTGGACGAGGTCCTCCGCGGCGGTGCGGTCATCGACGAACAGCCGGGCCAGTGAGACCAGTCGGGCGCCTTCGGTGCGGAACAGCGTAACGACGAGGGCGTCGACCATTGCGCCGCCCTCATGGTCCGCGGTCGTCCCGAGGGACACCACACCGACAGTTTCCATCACCTCGACAGACGCAACGCCGAACTCTTCGGGTGACACGAGAAGTCGACGGATTTCCGCCGAGGACCTGGGTCACCTGACGGCGGCGCGTCGTCCGTCAGTGCCGGTATCAGCGGTGCTCCGCTCTGCGTCTTGCGAGGGCTGACACCCAATCCGTTGACCAGCAAGGGGGAACTCCACATGTCATCCACGCACGCCGATGGCTCGCACTCCGGTTCGGTACGCCCGGCCCGAGGAACCGTGTTCGCGGCTCTCGGAGCCATCGGCCTCGTCTCGGCGGCCGCGCTCCTGGCCGCCGCACCGGCTGAGGCCCGCACGGGCAGTCACCGAAGCCAACACGCCGCTGCACACGTCTTCCAGGGACCGCTGACCGACCTACAACCGGCGTCCCGCAGCCCACTCGACGGGGCCCGGGCCAGGCTGGTCTTCGCCCAGCACCACGCCTCCTCGACCTTCGTCCTCGTCGTCTCTGGTGTCGGCGCCGGCGGTGTCGGGAACACGTATGGGGCGCACCTGCACCAGGGAGCCTGCGTCGCCGGCAATGGCGCTGCGGCTGGAGCGCACTACAACCAGTCGAACGAGAACGGCGTCGTGTCGCCCATCGTCAACGACCAGACCGAGGTGTGGCTCGACGTCACCGTCGGGCCTCACGGGAGTGGGGTGGCGGTCGCCAAGGTTCCCTTCGTTCCCACGCCCGCCAATCGTTCGATCGTCCTGCACGAGCAGCACACCGACGACCACGGGACCGCCGGCGCGCGGCTGGCCTGCCTCCCGGTGAGCTGGTCATGAGGACGCTCCGGTATGCGAGCCTGGGCTTCGTTCTCGGGGTGCTCTGGGGAGTCGTCGGCCGGATCTGGATGTACCTCATCGCGGACTACCCCAGCGTCACGGTCTTGGGGACCTTGCAGCTGCTCGTGATGGCAGGTGTGGCCGGTCTCGCGCTGGGTGTTATGGAAGCTGCACGGCGCCGCGGAGCGAGCGCATGGTGGCGACTTTTCTACGTCGTCGTCGTGCTCTTCTTCCAAGGTCCCGGCTACCCACTCCTGCCTGCCGTGGTGCTCGGCGGCTGGGGCCTTCGCCGCGGACCATTGGGCAGGACCGTCGCTGGCCTGGCTATCCTCTCGGCACCGGTGATCCTCCTGGCCCCGACGTGGAACGACGTCATCTACTGGGTGACTCCCTATCCCGAGAGCCTCTTTCGGCCGATCGTGGCGGTCGGAAGTCTGCTGCTCGGCGGCACGGCCGCCTGGGCGTCGAGCATCGCGCTCGGACCGTGGCGCGGCCGGGCGACCACCACGGTCGAGTCCGATGAAGCGGCGACCATCGTGGCCTGAACCGTCGCGGGCGCGGATACCGATCCGGTGACGCGGAGGCATACCGGTCGACAACCCCCGGACCGACCGGCAGGCTGTACTCGTGCTGCGGACCCAGTCGCCCGTGCGCGCCCTGACCACGGCGGACCGCGACGAGGCACTGGACCTCTGCGCCCAGGATCCCGCCGCCAACGTCTTCGTGGCCGCGCGGATCGAGGAGGGGGCCCTGCGCTCGTCGCCGGGCTCCCTACTCGGCTTCCGGAACGACGGTCGCCTCCGCTCGATGTGCTGGGTGTCCGCCAACGTCGTCCCGGTCGAATGCGACAGCGAGGCCGCGGAGGCGTTCGCTGCTCGGATTCGTCGGTGGCACAAGGGATGTGCGTCCATTTTCGGCCCGAGCGAGCAGGTCCTCGCGCTGTGGCAGGTCCTTGAGCATTCCTGGGGACGGGCTCGTGCCGTTCGGGCCCAACAGCCGCTGATGGCCACGGCCCACGCATCGGACAAGGTCGGCGTGGCGGCCGACCCACGCGTGCGCTTCGCCCGGCTGGAGGAGGTCGACATCGTGATGCCGGCGGCGGCGGCGATGTTCACCGACGAGATCGGGTACCCGCCGTACCGCGGCTCGTCACGGGGATACCGGGCGCTCATCGCCGGGCTCATCGCGGACCGCCACACGGTGGTCTGGGTCGAGAACGACGAGGTGCTGTTCAAGGCCGACGTCGGGTCGGCGGCGGTCAACGCGGCGCAGATCCAGGGCGTCTGGCTGACGCCGAGGCTGCGCGGCCAGGGACGCTCCAAGGCACTCATGGCGGCGGCGACCGACCTGATCCTCGAGCACGTCGCCCCGCTGGCGACGCTCTACGTCAACGACTTCAACGGAGCGGCTCGGGCGACCTATCGCGCCATCGGCTACCGCGAGGTCGGCGTCTTCACCACGATCCTCCTGTAGCCGACCGCGGCCGAGCACGCCGCATACAGAAGCGGGCCCGCCCCCGAATGGGAGCGGGCCCGCGAACGAGGTCGTGCGGAACGGCTGGATCAGCCGCCGGCGACGATCTTCGAGAGGGTCGGGTCGTTCGCGTAGGCCTCCTTGGCGTTGGCCTTCGTGACGATGACCGGTGCCAGCAGCTGGGCCGGGACGACCTTGACGCCGTTGTTGTACGACTTCGTGTCGTTGATCCCCGGCGGCGGCTGCTGACCCTTCTGGAGGGCCTGGACCATCTTGATGGTGTCCGCCACCAGGTTGCGGGTGTCCTTGTTGATGGTGGAGTACTGCTCGCCCGCCATGATCGACTTGACCGACTCGACCTCGGAGTCCTGGCCGGTGACGATCGGGATCGGCTTACCAGCGGCCTTGACCGACGTGATGATCGCCCGAGCCAGCGTGTCGTTCGGCGACAGGACGCCGTCGAGCTCGGTGCTGGTGTAGTTCGCCGAGAGAAGGGTGTCCATACGCTTCTGGGCGTCCCCGGCCCTCCAGCCCTGGGTGACGGCCTGGTTGAAGTCCTTCTGACCCGAGACAACCTTGAGCGTCCCGTCATCGATCTTCGGCTTCAGGATGTCCATGGCGCCGTCGAAGAAGACCTTCGCGTTGGCGTCATCCGGTGAACCTGCCAGCAGTTCTATGTTGTACGGGCCGGCGGGCTTCTTGGCCTTCATGCCGTCCAGCAGGGCCTGGCCCTGCAGTACACCCACCTTGAAGTTGTCGTAAG
>DATLPT010000273.1:0-23119 GCA_035535635.1 Lapillicoccus sp.
AACCGCACCAGGTCGTCCCAGATCGCCTCCCAGGTCCGTCTCCGAATCTCCCGCCCCGGCCGGAACGGGCTGACCCGGTGCCGGAAGAGCACCTCGCACCGGTAGACGTTGCCGACGCCCGCCACCGCCGCCTGGTCCATCAGCAGCTCCGCGATGGTCCGCCCCGAGCGGGAGATCTTCGCCCACGCCCGCTCCGGGTCCGCGTCAGACCGCAGTGGGTCAGGCCCGAGCCGCGCAACGGTCGCTGCCGCCTCGTCCGGCGTCACCACCTGGCAGAGGATCGCCCCGCGCAAGTCGGCGACGTAGTCCTGGTTGACCATGCGCAGCCGCACCGCACCCCACGGAGGCGGCACCGACGCATACCCGGTGATCCGGTCGACAGAGAACTTGCCGATGAGCCCGAGGTGGACGTTCAGCCACGCCTCGCCGTCGAACTCGACGAACAGGTGCTTTCCGTATGCGGTCGCCTCCACGACCTGCCGGCCGTCCAGCAGCGCGGCGCCCTCGGCGAACGGACCCTGCGGCGACGAGACGGCGGGTGTCGTCCCCGCGAAGGCAGCGTCGACTGACTGCGCCAACCGGTGCAGGGTGTGGCCTTCGGGCACTCAGCTGGCTTTCTTCTTGGCAGTCTTTGCCGTGGTCTTCTTGGGGGTGGTCTTCTTCGCGGCCGTCTTCTTGGCCGGCGTGGTCTTCTTGGCGGCGGCGGTCTTCGCCGTCGACCCGCTCACAGACTTCTTCGCCGCGGCGGGCGCGCTCTTCTTCTCCGCGGCCGGCTCGCCGCGCGACGCCTTGGCCCGGTCGACCGACCGCTGCAGCGCCTCGAGGAGGTCGACGACCTCACCGGTGTCCTTGGGCTCCGGCGCGTGCTTGACCTCGCCGCCGGTGAGCTTCGTCTCGACCATCACCTGCACGGCCTCGGCGTAGTCGTCCTGGAACTCCTCCGGGTCCCAGTCGCCGGACAGCGAGTCGACCAGCATCGTCGCCATCGACAGCTCGCGCTCGGTCGCGCTGCCCACGTCACCGAGGTTCGCGAAGTCGGACGACCGGATCTCATCCGGCCAGATCATCGTCTGCAGGACGATGATCCCGTCGCGAACCCGGAGGACGGCCATGTTCTTGCGGTTGCGAATCGCTACCGCTACCAAGGCCATTCGGTCGGAAGCGTCGAGCGCGTCTCGGAGCAGCGCATACGCCTTGGCGGCGCCCTTCTCTGGCTCGAGGTAGTAGGGCCGGTCGAGCAGCATCGGGTCGATCTGGTCGGCCGGGACGAACTTCTCGACCGCGATCTCCTTGCTCGACTGGTTCGGCAGGTTCTTCAGGTCGTCGTCGGTGATGACGACCATCTCGCCGTCCTCGGTCTCGTAGCCCTTGGCGATGTCGTCGTACGACACCTCCTCGCCGTCGACCGAGCAGACCCGCTTGTAGTGGATGCGGCCGCCGTCCTCCCGGTGTACCTGGCGGAACGAGATGTCGTGGTCCTCCGTCGCCGCGTAGAGCTTGACGGGCACGTTGACCAGCCCGAAGGAGACGGCGCCCTTCCACATCGCGCGAGGCATTCCCACACTCTCCCAGAGTCGGGCGACAACCGCAGCGTCCTGACGGCACGCCGCTGCTCACCCCGGTTCGTCGCTGAGCTCCGACAGCCGGCCGGCGAGATAGGCCCGTTCGGCGGGGTTGGTGCTGAGCTCCACCGCGATCCGGTATGCGTCTGCGGCCTCGGCCTCGCGGCCCACTCGCCGCAGCAGGTCGGCCCGTGCGGCCTGGTAGGCGTGGTAGTTCGCCAACCCGTCCACCGTCGCCAGCGCGGCCAGACCCGCGGCCGGGCTGTCCCGCTCGCCGATTGCCACGGCGCGGTTGAGGGCGACCACCGGCGTGGGCGTCAGCGCGTACATCTGGTCGTAGAGGGCGGCGATCTGCCGCCAGTCCGTGTCCTCGGCGCTCGCGGCGTCGGTGTGCACCGCGTTGACGGCGGCCTGGAGCTGGTAGGGACCAGGCCGGCCGCGGCGCAGGCATGCGCGGACGAGCTGATGGCCCTCGGCGACAAGATCGGCGTCCCATCGCGACCGGTCCTGTTCCGGCAGCGTCACCAGCACATCCTCCGCGAACCGGGCCTGCCGCCGCGCCTCCGTGAGGAGCATCAGGGCGAGCAGGCCGAGCACCTCGGGCTCGTCCGGCATGAGCGTCGCGAGGACGCGGGTCAGGCGGATCGCCTCGGCGGACAGGTCGGTCCGGACGGCGGCGTCGGGAGAGGAAGGCAGGTACCCCTCGTTGAAGACGAGGTACAGCGTCGACAGCACGCCGGCCAGTCGGGACGGCAGCTCGTGGTCGGGGGGCACGCGGTAGGGGATGTGCGCGGCCTTGATCTTGGCCTTGGAGCGAGTGAGCCGCTTGGCCATCGCCGCTTCGTCGACCAGGAACGCCCGCGCGATCTCTGCGGTGGTGAGCCCGCCGAGCAGCCGGAGGGTGAGCGCCACCTGGGCGTCCCGCGCGAGCGCGGGGTGGCAGCACGTGAAGATCAGCCGTAGCCGCTCGTCGGGGACCGAGCTCACGGTGCCGGGGTCGACGTCGCCCTCGTCGGTCAACATGGCAGCCTGCGCGTGACGCGCATCGCGGGTGGACTCCCGGCGGAGCCGGTCGATGGCGCGGTTGCGGGCCGTCGTCGTGAGCCACGCACCCGGGTTCGGCGGCGGCCCGGACCCGGGCCAGCGCCGCATCGCCTCGACGAACGCCTCCTGGGCGACGTCCTCGGCGAGCTCGATGTCGCCGAACCGGCGCACCAGCGCCGCGACGACCCGGCCGTACTCCTCGCGGAACACCCGTTCCACGACGTGCTCCGGGTCATCGCCGACCAACCGTTCCGGGGAGGTCACGACGCGATGGGTCAGACGTCGTCCTGGAAGGGACGCACCTCGACCTTGCCGCGGCAGGCAGCCGAACCTCGCCGGGCCAGGTCGATGGCGGCGTCGAGGTCCGGTGCCTGGATCACCCAGAACCCGCCCATCTGCTCCTTGGACTCGGCGAACGGTCCGTCGGTCGTCACCGCTTCGCCTCCGCGCCCGTCGACGACCGTCGCCGTGTCCGCGGGGTGCAGCCCGCCGGCGAACACCCAGGCGCCTTCCTGCCGCACCTCCTCGTTGAACCGACCGACGGCCGCGAACATCTCCTGCATCTCCTCCTCCGGCGGGGGCGCCTCACCCTCGGTGCTCCATACCGACAGCAGGTACTTGGGCATGTCTCTCTCCTCTTCTTCCTCGAACTACGCCTGGTTGGAAACAGCCTGTCAGCGAATGACGTCCTTGCCGTCCTCGATCGCGGCCTCGCCGACGCGGACCTCGCCGGAGGGACGCAGGACGAGGTAGGTGCAGCCGGCACCGGTGCGCTCCGTCTCCACGAGGTCGAAGCCGGTCGGCGCCGATCCGTCGGCGAACAGCTTCTTGCCGCGGCCGAGGACGACCGGCGCCACGAGAAGCCGGTACTCGTCCACGAGTCCGGCATCGTGGAGCGTGTGGACGAGCCCGCAGCTGCCGTGGACCTGCAGCTCACGTCCGGACTGCGCCTTGAGCTCGGTGACGGCGGCCACCACGTCGTCGCCGATCACGGACGTGTTGGCCCAGGTCGGGTCGGTGAGCGTCGTCGAGACGACGTGCTTGGGCAGCGTGTTGATGGCGCTCGCGACCGGGTCATCCGCGTCGGTCACCTGCGGCCAGAACCCCTCGAAGAGGCCGTAGGTCGTCCGCCCGAGCAGAAGCGCGTCGGCGTTCTCGAACCAGCCGCTGACGATCCGGCCGAAGTCCTCGTCGCCGAACGGCATGAGCCAGCCACCGTGCTCGAAGCCATCGGCGCGGTCCTCGTCCGGGCCACCCGGACCCTGCATGACGCCATCGAGGGTGACGAACGTGTGGACGGTCAGATTCATGTCGCTCTCCTCATCGTTGTGGGCTCGGCCGCTCGAGCAGCCTCCACCATCACCACGAACGGACCGCCCCTGGGGGGACACCCGCCGGCGAACTTCTTCCGCCCGATCTGCGGTGCGTCAGGATGAGCCATGCGCCCGATGCTCGCGATGCCGGCGACGCGGGTGCCGTCCGGGCCGGAGTGGGTGCACGAGGTCAAATGGGACGGTATGCGCGTGCTCGCCGACGTCGCGGACGGCCGAGTCACCCTGACCAGCCGCACGGAACGCGACGTGACGGTGGCCTTCCCCGAGCTGGCCGGCCTCACCAGCCTCTACGAGGACATGCTCCTCGACGGGGAGATCGTCGCCATGCGCACCGGTGTGCCGTCGTTCGCCGCGCTGGCCGAACGGTTCCACGTCACGAGCCATCGGCGGGCCGTCACTCTCGCGGCGCAGAACCCGGCGACGCTCATGACGTTCGACCTGCTGCGGCTGTATGGCGTGGACCTGACCCAGCGGACCTTTGCCGAGCGCCGGGCCACCCTGGAACGGCTCGACCTGTCCGGTCCGCACTGGCGGGTACCGCCGACGTTCACCGACGGCGAGGCCCTGCGGGAGGCGACGAGCGACCAGGGGCTGGAGGGGATCGTCAGCAAGCGGTTGTCCTCCCGGTACCACCCGGGCCTGCGCAGCGAGGAATGGCTGAAGTTCCCGAACCGGACGTCGGTCTCGGTCGTCATCGGCGGCTGGCGTCCCGAGACGGACAGCGTCGACCGGCTCGGCGCGGTCCTCGTCGGCGCACCCGGCCCCGAGGGGCTGCGCTACCTGGGACGGGTCGGTAGTGGGATCGCCGGGAAGGCCGGCGCCGCGCTGGCCCACGAGCTGGCCGGTCTCACCCTCCCGTCGTCGCCGTTCGCCGGGGTCGTCCCCCGAGAGGACGCCGCCGGCGCCACCTTCGTGACCCCCGTCCTCGTCTGCGAGGTCCAGGCCCTCGGGCTGACGCACCAGGGCCGGCTGCGGCAACCCGCATACCGAGGCCGTCGACCCGACCTGAGCCCCGACGACGTCAGCCTCGAGGACGTCCCCGGTGCCTGACGAGCAGCGGGTGGCCGTAGAGGTGGCCGGCCGGCGGATGACGGTAGTCAACCTCGACAAGGTGATGTACCCCGCGACGGAGACGACGAAGGGCGAAGTGCTCAGCTACTACGCCCAGGTGGCACCGGTGATGCTCCCGCTGCTGGGCCGCCGGGCGGTCACCCGGATCCGCTGGCCCCACGGCGTGGAAGGCCCGATGTTCTTCGAGAAGAACCTGCCCTCCGGGGCGCCGTCGTGGCTTCCGCGGGTCACCGTGTCGTCACACGGCCGCGACCCCGACGCTCACCCGGAGCGTGACCGGCTCACCTACCCGCTCGTCCTCGACCTCGCCGACCTCACCTATCTCGTCAACCTGGCGTCGCTCGAGCTCCACGTCCACCAATGGCAAGTGGACACCAAGGGCCATCCGCTCAATCCCGACCGGCTCGTCATCGACCTGGACCCCGGCTCGGGGGCCGGTCTTCGCGAATGCGCCCAGGTCGCCCTGTGGGTCAAACCGCGGCTCGACGAGATGGGGTTGACGACGAGCCTTCCGGTGACCAGCGGCAGCAAGGGCATGCAGCTGTATGCGGCGCTGCCGGGCCAGCATTCCGCGGACGAGATCCGGGCGCTCGCCCAGGACCTGGCCCAGGAGATGACCAAGAAGCATCCGGATCTCGTCGTCTGGAAGATGACCAAGTCGCTGCGGCCGGGAAAGGTCTTCCTCGACTGGAGCCAGAACACCGCGGCCAAGACGACGATCTGTCCGTACTCCCTGCGGGGAAAGGCGGCGCCTTATGTCGCCGCCCCGCGCACCTGGGAGGAGGTGGAGCAGGGGGCGAACGGCGGGCGGCTCTCCCAGCTGCTGATGACCGACGTTGTCGAGCGGCTGGACCACCTCGGCGATCTCGGCGCCGGTCTGGCAAGGGGTGTGACCGCTGGTGCAGGAAAACGCAAGAAATGACGGGTTCTTGCACGTTTCGACATGAAAAGGACACCTCGGATAACCGAGGTGTCCTTTTCGTGCAGCCGCCGTCAGTGGGCCTTGTCGTAGGCCTCCTGAACAGCCGCGGAGACGCGGCCACGGTCGCTCACCTGGTGCCCGTTCGACCGAGCCCAAGCCCGGACGGCGGACAGGTCACGTCGGTTGGACGCGCTCGACGAGCTGCCCGACGCGCGGCGGCCGGTTGTGCGGCGGCCGCCGGAGCGGCGTGCATGGCCGATCCACGAGGAGAACTCGTCACGGAGCTTTCCCGCATTCTTGTCACTCAGATCGATCTCGTAACTCACGCCGTCGAGACCGAAGGTCACCGTCTCGGCGGCCACCCCTCCGTCGAGGTCGTCCTCGAGGACGATCTGGACCCGTTGTGCCATGGGGCTGTTTCCTTTCGGTTACATCAGCAGGGATGATGTAGTAGTGCCTTCCCGGCGGAATATCCGGGAACGCTCCCAGCCTAATTCATTCGGGCCGCGACGGTGAATTATGCGGGCTATTCGGAGCGTCCCGCTCCTTCTCGTGCCCAGGCTCCTTCTCGCGTTGCGTCTCGCGTTCCCGCTCCTGATCCCGCTCCCATTTGGAGTGGGCCAGCCGCTCGCGGCGGTCACCCTCGAGAATGCTCTTGATGAGGAAATAGAAGAGCACCGCGACGGCGGCCGTCGGCAGCAGCGCCGCGAGGTACGGAAAGACGGTGTCCCACATCGTGTCCGCCTCACGCCTCGGGCTTGAGCAGCGGGAACAGGATCGTCTCGCGGATGTTCGCCCCGGTGAAGAGCATGACCATCCGGTCGATGCCGAGGCCCACTCCACCCATCGGCGGGGCGCCGTATTCGAGAGCCCGCAGGAAGTCCTCGTCGAGCTGCATTGCCTCCTCGTCGCCGCCGGCGGCGAGCAACGACTGCGCGGTGAGGACCTCGCGCTGGATCACAGGGTCGACCAGCTCGGAGAAACCCGTCCCCCGCTCCACGCCGGCGATGATGAGGTCCCACGCCTCGATGAGCCCCGGCTCGCTGCGGTGCGGCCGGGCGAGCGGCTGCGCCGAAGCGGGATAGTCGCAGAGGAACGTCGGCTGGACGAGGTTCGGTTCGACGAGCTTGCCGAGCAGCTCGGTGGCGAGCTTGCCCGACGACCACGCCGGGTCGACAAGGATGTCGCGCTTCGACGCATACTCTCGCAGCGTCTCCAACGAGGTCTCAACGGTGACGACCTCGCCGACCGCCTCGCTGAGCGCGTCGTAGACCGGCAGCCAGCGCCAGTCACCGTCGAGGTCGACCAGCCCCTTGGCGGTCTCGACCTGCCGTGAGCCCATGGCATCGGCGACCGCGAGGTAGAGGTCGCGGATCAGCGCGGCGATCGTGGTCTGGTCGCCGTACGCCTGGTACGCCTCGAGCATCGTGAACTCGGCGCTGTGGGTGGCGTCGATCCCCTCGTTGCGGAAGATCCGGCCCAGCTCGTAGACGTTGTCCACGCCACCGACGACGGCCTTCTTGAGCGGCAGCTCCAGGGCGATCCGCAGCGTCATGTCCTGGTCGAAGGCATTGAGGTGGGTGCGGAACGGCCGGGCTGCGGCGCCGCCGTGGACCAGCTGGAGGACCGGCGTCTCGATCTCGACGTAGCCCTGGCGAGCCAGCTCTTCGCGCAGCGTGCGGGTGATCGTGGCGCGGGTGCGGACCATGTCGCGGGCCTCCTGCCGCACGACGAGGTCGGCATACCGCTGGCGCACCCGAGTCTCCTCGGAGAGCTCCCGGTGCAGGATCGGCAGCGGCCGGAGCGCCTTGCTGGCCATCTGCCACGACGTCGCCAGTACCGACAGCTCGCCACGCCGACTGGAGATGACCCGTCCCTCGACGACGACGTGGTCACCGAGATCGACCAGTGCCTTCCAGTCGTCGAGCGACTCCTCCCCCACCTCGGCGAGGCTGACCATCACCTGGAGGCGGGTGCCGATCCCCTCCTGAAGGGTGGCGAAGCACAGCTTGCCGGTGTTCCGGACGAAGACGACCCGGCCCGCGACCCGGACCACGTCGTCGGTCTCCTGACCAGTCTCGAGGTCCCCCCACTGCTCGCGGACCTGGTGGAGGGTATGCGTCCGCTTCACCTCGACCGGGTAGGCGTCCCGTCCGCCGTCGAGCAGCCGCTGCCGCTTCTCGCGACGGATCCGGATCTGTTCCGGGACGTCGGCGTCGGGCGGCTCGGGGGGTTGGCCGGTCACCGGTCAAGTATGTCCGACCCCGCTTATCCATCTTCTGGGCGCCTGTTGTTGTCAGTTGGACGGCGTCTCGAGGCCGCGGATCCACAACAACGTGAGCCTGGAAGCGCGAAAACCGTCAGTCGGTGAGGTCGAGGGCCAGGTCGAGAATCGGCGAGGAATGGGTCAGGCCGCCGACGCTGAGGTAGTCGACGCCGGTCAGGGCGTACTCGCGGGCGACGCCGAGGGTGAGCCCACCGGTCGCCTCGATCTCGACGTCCTCGGCCTGCTCCCGCAGGGTCCGGACGGTGTCGGCCAGCAGCTCGACCGGCATGTTGTCGCACATGACGAACCGCGCGCCCGCCGCATACGCCTCCAGCGCCTCGTCCACGGTCGTGACTTCGACCTGGACGTCGACGTCGGGGTATGCGGCTCGCACCGACGCGTACGCCGCCGCCACCGAGCTCGCGGCCAGCTTGTGGTTGTCCTTGATCATCGCGACGTCGTAGAGACCCATCCGCTTGTTGGTGCCGCCGCCGGCGCGGACCGCGTACTTCTCGAGGTGCCGCATCCCGGGCGTCGTCTTGCGCGTGTCGAGGACCATCGCGCCGGTGCCCTCGAGCACGTCGGCCCACTGGCGGGTATGCGTCGCGATGCCGGAGAGTTGGCAGACCACGTTGAGGAGGGTTCGCTCCGCGATGAGGACGGTCCGCAACGCTCCCTGCACCCGAGCGACGACGTCGCCCTGGTCGACGTCGGCGCCGTCGGTGACCAGCAGCTCGGACTCCACGGGACCGGTTCCGACGAGCGTGGACGCCTCGTCGAACACCAAGGGGACGACCGGCAACCCCGCGACGACTCCCGCCGCTCTGGCCACGATCTCGGCGCCGCGGACCTGGTCGGCGGGGATCGTCGCGAGCGTCGTGACGTCGAGATGCCGCGGACCGAGGTCCTCCTCAAGGGCCGTCCGTACGACCCGCCGGGCCTGATCGTATGGAAAGTCGAGGTCCCGCAGGGTCACGAGGGTTCATCCTCCGGCTGCGCAACCGGGTGGTACGACGTCTCGACTGTGCCGTCCGGACGCCGCACGGCATGGAGGTGCCCGAGCCAATGGGCGTCGTCACGCTCGGGAAAGTCGGACCTCAGGTGGCCGCCTCGGGTCTCCTCGCGCAGCGCGGCGACGGTCGTCAGGACCTGGCCGAGGTGGAGCAGGTTGGTGGTCTCCCACGCCGCCGGCTCGGGCGTGACGTCGCCTGACTCGGCGGCCTTGGCCAGGGTGGCCAGCTCGTGGTCAGCGGTGTTGAGCGACTCGGCGGATCGGACGACGCCGCTGCCCGCCGTCATCGAGCGCTGGATCTCGCGGCGATGGTCGGCCGTGAGCAGCCCGCTGTCGCCCTGAGGGGCCGCCGCTGTCGTCGGGGCAAGGTCCCCGGCCGCGAACCGCGCGGAGATGTCGTCGGCGATCCGAGAGGCGAAGACGAGGCCTTCGAGCAGGGAGTTCGATGCCAGCCGGTTGGCCCCGTGCACGCCGCTGCACGACACCTCCCCGCACGCATACAGGCCGTCCAGCGACGAGCGGCCGTGGAGCTCGACCTTGACCCCGCCGCTCGCGTAGTGCTGGGCCGGCGCGACCGGCACGAGCTGGGTGGCCAGGTCGAACCCGTGCTCGCGCAGGGTCGAGACGATCGACGGGAACCGGCGCTCGAGGAATTCCCGGCCCAGGTGGCGGGCGTCGAGGTAGACGTGGTCGGTGCCCGTCTCATGCATCCGGGCGACGATGGCGCGGGCCACAACGTCGCGGGGCGCGAGGTCGGCGAGCTCGTGGACGCCGGGCATGAACCGGACGCCGTTCGCGTCGACGAGGAAGGCGCCCTCGCCGCGGACCGCCTCGCTGATGAGCGGCTGCTGGCCGTTGGCTCCCTCGCCGAGCCACAGGACGGTCGGGTGGAACTGCACGAACTCGACGTCGGCCATCACCGCCCCGGCCCGCAGAGCTATGCCCATGCCGTCACCGGTGGAGACGGCAGGGTTGGTCGTGGCCGAGTAGATCTGTCCCAGGCCTCCGGTGGCGAGCACGACCGCGCGAGCGTGCGCGGCGCCGACGCCGTCGACCTGACCTTCGCCGATGACGTGCACGGTGACGCCGCATACCCGGCCGTCGGCCGCCTGGAGGAGATCGACGACCAGGGCGTGCTCGACGACCTGGATGCCGGGGTCCGACTGCACCCGGTGCAGTGCCTCGATGAGGGCTCGGCTGATCTCGCGGCCGGTGGCGTCGCCGCCGGCGTGGGCGATCCGATCGCGGTGGTGGCCGCCTTCGCGGGTCAGGAGGATCTCCCCGGCCGAGTCGCGGTCGAACTCGGCGCCCAGCGCGACGAGCTCCCGCACCCGCTGGGGTCCTTCGGTGACGAGGGCGGTGACCGCCTCCACGTCGCACAGCCCGACGCCGGCCACGAGGGTGTCGCGGAGGTGCTCCTCGGGCGAGTCGGCGGGGTCCATCGCCGCGGCGATGCCGCCCTGGGCCCACGCCGTCGAGCCCTCGTTGAGGACCGTCTTCGTCACGAGCAGGACGGTGTCGACCTGCTCCCGGAGCCGCAGGGCGGCCGTGAGCCCGGCGATTCCGGAGCCCACGACGACGACGTCGACCGACGTGGTCCACCCCGGTGGCGGCGCCTCGAGACGCCGCGGTATGCGGGGAGTCGCGGTCACCGCTCGTCCCCCACGTCATCGGGGTTCTCGTCGTTCTCCTCGAGGACGGCGAGAACGGACTCGGCATCGGCCGGCCGGAGACGCCCCCGCTGCCGCGCCAGGTCGACGGTGGCACGAGCAAGGGCTCGGTAGGTCGACCGGATCTGAGGTTCGGTGGCCAGCTCGGCCAGGTGCTCGGCGACCGTGCCCGCGTCGCCGGCCGCCTCGGGTCCGCTGAGGACGCCCGCGCGGAGGGCGTTGTCGAGGGCGGCGCCGAGGAGCGGCCCGAGCACCCGCCCGGGTTCGTCGACGCCGGCGTCCTCGAGCAGCCGGGTCGCCTGGGCGACGAGCGTGGCCAGGTGGTTGGCGCCGAGAGCGAGCGCCGCATGGTAGAGCGGGCGGTCCTCCTCCTCGACAAGGACCGGCTCGCCGCCCATTTCCAGGACGAGCGCCTCACCCAGGGGTTCCAGCTCCTTGAGAGTGGTGACGGCGAAGCACGCGTCGCTGAGCCGGTCGAGGTCGATCGCGGTGCCGGTGAAGGACATCGCCGGGTGCAGGGCCAGCGGCAGCGCCCCGACGAACGCGGCGGGTTCGAGGACACCGACGCCGAACCGGCCGCACGTGTGGACGACGACCTGCCCCGGGCGGAACGCGCCGACCTTAGCCAGGCCACTCACCAGGCTGGGGAGGGTGTCGTCCGGGACCGCGAGAAGGACCAGATCCACCGACGTGACCACATGGGGCACGTCGCCGACCGGCACGCCCGGCAGCAGCTCCGCGGCCCGCGCTCGCGACTCCTCGCTCACCGCCGCGACCGCCGTCACCTGGTGGCCGGCGTGGTGCAGGGCCGCACCGAGGACGGCGCCGACCCGGCCCGCGCCGATGACGCCCACCCTGAACCGTGGCGGGCGGTCTCCCGGCGTCGAGGCGGCGAAGGCGCTCACGGCGCACGAACCTACCCCGCTGTGCTGACTCCCGGGCCAGCCACGGGTTCCACGTCGCTGCCTGGTTCGTCGCGGGCAGGATGAGCACGTGAGCGAGCCGCGGCCGTGGCGCGAGGCTTGGCAGAACGCACTCTACGGGCCTCGTGGCTTCTACCGGCAGGCTCAAGGCCCGGCCGGCCACTTCACGACGGCGACCCAGGCCGGCTCCGGCCAGGCCCTCGCCCAGACGCTCTGGGCGTGGGCGGACCGCTACGGCCTCGACGGGATCGTCGACGTCGGCGCCGGTCGGGGTGAGCTCTTGAGGCATCTGTATGCGTGTTGGCCCGGACGTCCGCTGACCGGGCTCGACGTGGTCGACCGGCCGGCCGACCTGCCCGAACCGGTTGCCTGGGTGGAGTCGCCCGGAGGTGTCGATCTGCCCGCGGCTTGGCGCCCCGATCGGGCGCTGGTCGTCGCCCACGAGTGGCTGGACGTCGTGCCGTGCACGGTCGCGGAGGTCGCGCCGGACGGCCTGCTTCGGGAGGTGTTCGTCGACCCGGCGACCGGGACGGAGTCGCTCGGCCCCGAACTGGCCGGGTCGGATCTTGAATGGTGTCAACGCTTTTGGCCGGCTGCTCTGGCTGAGGACCGGAACGCGGGCGACCGCGTCGAGGTCGGCCGGCAGCGGGATGAGGCGTGGGGGGCTCTCCTGGACCGGCTGGCCCCGGACTCCGTCGCGCTGGCCGTGGACTACGGGCATGCCGTCGAGGACCGCCCCCGGACGGGGACACTGGTCGCATACCGGGAGGGCCGGCTCGTCGACCCGGTTCCGGACGGGTCATGCGACCTCACCGCGCACGTCGCCGTCGACTCGCTCCGGCAGAGCCGACGGCTGCGGCAGCGGGACGCCGTGGCCCTGACGACGCCGCCGGACCACCAGATGGCGGCCGACGATCCGGCGTCCTACCTGGCGGCCCTGGCCGATCACAGCGCGGTGGCGGCGCTGCGGCGGCCGGGCGGCTTCGGCGACTTCTGGTGGGTCGTCACGCCGGTCTGACGAGCAGCCGCTCGTAACCGCGGAGCACGAACGTCGGGCGACGCACCGCCTCCACGATCTCGAGCCGCCCGAACCTCTCCAGCAGCGCGGCGATGCTGGTCTGCAGCTCCAGCCGGGCCAGCGGCGCGCCGATGCAGAAATGGATGCCGGCACCGAACGCGAGATGTGGGTTCGGGTCCCGGTCGGGGCGGAACTCGTCGGGAGCGTCGAAGACGGCGGGGTCGCGGTTCGCGGCGCCGAGGAGGGCGGCGACCTGCTGGCCTTCCTCGACGGTGACGGCGCCGAGGGTCACGTCGCGGGTCGCGGTGCGTTCGAACAGGTGCAGCGGCGAGTCGTGGCGGAACATCTCCTCCGCGAGGGGCTCGGGCGGTCCCGGCTCGGCGCCGGAGGCGATGAGGGACGCCAGCCCGTTCCCGAACCCGTTGACGCTCGCCTCGTGCCCCGCGTTCAGGAGCAGAACGACCGTGGCCACGAGCTCGTTCGTAGAGAGCCGGTCGCTGCCGTCGCGGACGGCGACGAGGTCGGAGAGCAGATCGTCGCCGCCAAGCCAGACGCGTTCTGCGGCAAGGCCCTTCACGTATGCGGCGAACTCGGCGCTCGCGGCGACGGCCTCCGCCTCCTGCTCCGGCGTGCGGTTGACCTCGTACATCTTGACGATCGCCTGCGACCAGGGGCGAAGCAGGTGGCGGTCAGCCTCCGGCCAGCCCAGCAGCTGGGCGATGACGAGCACGGGGAGGGGCTCGGCGAGGTCGGCGATGGCGTCGAAGGAGCCGTTGTCGGCCAAGTGCTGCCCGCAGTCGTCGAGCAGACCCGCGGTGAGCTCCTCGATCCGCGGCCCGAGTCGGGAGACGTGCCCGCGGCTGAACGCACTCTGGACGAGCCGGCGTAGCCGGGTGTGCTTCGGCGGCTCGCTGTCGAGGATGGAGTCCGCGTGGAGCCAGTTGAAGGTCTCCCAAACGTCCTCCGGGCGCCGGGGCTGGAAGATCCGGCCGAGAGCGCGTTCGCGGAGTACCTGGCTGCAGGCGGCGTGGCTGGTCGCGACCCAAAGGCCGAGTCCGTCGTGCCAGGCGACCGGCGCGTGCGCCCTCAGCTCGGCGAACGCCGGATACGGGTCGGCCACGACCGCCGGGTCCGACAGGTCCAGCATCTCGGCGGCGTCGACGGCGTCAGCGGCGGTCATGCTGGCCAGCCTAGGAGCGGTCCTTCCGGGAACCCGTCCCTCAAATCCTTGCCGACGGCATACGGCAGACTGGCCGGCATGACGTCGACGACCGACCGGCCCGCCGTCGGCGACGGCCGCGAGGTCACGGTCGGTGTCGGTGCCGGCGGGCTGGCCACCGCCGACATGACCCTCAACATCGGCCCACAACACCCCGCCACCCATGGGGTGCTCCGCCTGCGGATCGTCCTCGACGGCGAACGCATCGTCCGCGCCGAGCCGATCATCGGCTACATGCACCGCGGCGCGGAGAAGCTCTTCGAGGTCCGCGACTACCGGCAGATCGTGGTTCTCGCCAACCGGCACGACTGGCTCTCGGCGTTCTCCAACGAGCTGGGCGTGGTCCTCGGGATCGAGCGGATGCTCGGCATGGAGGTGCCCGAACGAGCCGTGTGGGCGCGGACCCTGCTCGCCGAGCTCAACCGGGTTCTCAACCACCTGATGTTCCTCGGTTCCTACCCGCTCGAGCTCGGCGCCATCACGCCGATCTTCTACTCGTTCCGCGAGCGCGAGGAGCTCCAAGCCGTCATGGAGGAGGCCTCCGGCGGCCGAATGCACTACATGTTCAACCGCGTCGGCGGCCTCAAGGACGACCTGCCCGCGGGCTGGCTCGGGCGGGTTGAGCACGCGGTCGCGGAAGTCCGGCGACGGATGCGCGACCTGCGAAACATGCTGGTGGGCAATGAGATCCTCCTCGCCCGCACGCGCCGGGTCGGCGTCCTCGACGAGGCGACCGTCTTGGCGTACGGCGTCTCGGGTCCCATCGCGAGGGCCAGCGGGGTCAACGTGGACCTCCGTCGCGACGCGCCGTACCTGGCATATGCGGAGCTGTTTGCCGAGGGCGGCCCCGGCCGCGTCGTCACGCGGACAGAGGGCGACTGCCAGGCTCGGTTGCAGGTCCTCCTCGAGCAGACCGAGGTCAGCCTCGATCTCGCCGACGCCTGCATCGACCGGCTCCGGTCACTTCCCCAGGGCCCGATCAACGTCCGCCTGCCCAAGGTGCTCCGCGTGCCCGAGGGGCACCTCTACACGGCGACCGAGAACCCGCTCGGCTTCAACGGGTACTACCTGGTCTCCCGCGGCGACAAGACGCCGTGGCGGCTCAAGCTGCGGTCCGCGTCGTTCAACAACGTCGCCGTCCTCTCGCAGATGCTGCCCGGGCACGTGGTCGCCGACATGGTGGCGATCCTCGGATCGATGTTCTTCGTGGTGGGGGACATCGACAAGTGAGGTTCGGTAGGCGTGCGGCGGGCGTCGCCGCGGGTGTCCTGCTGTGTGCCGGTGCGCTCTCCGCGTGCGCGGACCGCGAGCCCGAACCCACTCCGACGCCGGCCATGGCCTCCTCCTCCGTGATCGCGCCGAGCCCGGCAACGACCGCGACGGGCTCCCCCACGGCCACGGGTCTTGCCGGTATGCCGGTACCGGTGTCGGTCGAGGCCTCGCCGGTCGACTCGAACCGGCTGCGCTCGGTCGACGACCTGCCCTCCGCCTTCGAGTGTTCGAGCGCGGTGGCCCCGATCCGGATCCCGGCGACCCCCGCCGCCACCGGGGCCACGGTCCCACCGGCACCCGACGCGGTCGTCTGCGCCAGCGCCCTGGCCGACAACGAAGCGGTGTACCTCTGGTTTGCGCCGACACCGGAGGCGAAGCTCGGCGCCCTGACCGAGGCGCTCGCGAAGACGAAGTACGTCCACGCCGGGCCGAACTGGGTGGCCGGCGCCCTCCTCAACCCGACCATGGGAACGATCGGCGGCGAGGTCTACCGCTGACGACCACGCTCAGAGGCGCTCGACCTCGTCCCGCGGTCCGCCCCGGTCGTCGTCCTCGAGGCGGCACCACCGTTGGACGACCAGCCCAACCGCAGCCAGTCCGGCTGCGGCCAGCGCGAGCACGCCAAGGGTCAGCATCTGCAGCTGTTGCGAAGGAACGTCCGCGTCGGGAACGAGCATCAACACCTGGGCGACGTACCACCCGACGATCGCCGCCCCGGCGAGCGCCGCGGCCTGGGCCATCGCGAGGACGCGCGCCGCATACAAGGGGTTGACCGGCCGGGTGGCCCGTCCGGCCACCAGCCGCTTGACCGGGCGGCCGGCGAGGAGCAGGCCCAGCGCCAGGGCCACGAAGATGAAGACCGCGAGCCAGCTGGTCGACGGCAGGTCGCGGCCGCCCCCCTGCAGCAGCCTCAACACGACCCACGACGCACCGCCCACCACGACGGCGACGGCGATCAGCGTCCGCCCCCGGATGCCGTCGGCGCGGCTCACCATTCGGGGCTCCAGTCGGGACCCGTCCGCACGCCGCTCGTGTCGACCTCGGCCGTCAGCTCGGCAACGCGCCGGACGTGGTCTCCGACCCGAGCCGTCGCCGCGGGGTCGACGTGGGCCCACGGAACGAGGACGAACCCGCGTTCGTGAGCGCGCGGGTGCGGCAGGGTCAGCTCGGACCCCTCGGCCCGGATCTCCGAGGTCGCACCGGCGCGGCCGACCTGGATGAGATCAAGGTCGAGGGTCCTTGCGCCCCAACGGATTTCACGGACACGGCCGTGGGCGGCTTCGATCTCGTGCAGCCGACGCAGCAGCTCTCGGGGCTCGAGCGTCGTGTCACCGATCATGACGGCGTTGAGGTATGCGGGTTGCTCAGGACCGCCGACGGGGTCGGACTCGACGAGCGGCGAGACCGCACGGACCCGCATACCGGGAAGGCTGCCGACCGCACGGACGGCACTCTCGAGGGTCGCCCGGGCGTCGCCCAGGTTCGCGCCGAGGGCGACCACGACAGGGAGACCGCGTTCGCGACGTACCTCGACGGCGACGTCCGAGAACGGGTGGCCGACCGGCGCCTGCGGCTTGTGCACGGTCACGGTGACGGCATCGACGAGCGAGTGCCGGAGCGTGTCGTCGGCGATCACCTCGGCCAGCCGCTCGATGAGGTCGAACGGCGGGCCGGTGATGCGGGCCATGACCTCGCCGGCGACCTCGGCGTAGGAGACGGTGTCGTAGAGGTCGTCGCTGGCGCCGGCGGCTTCGAGCTCGAGATCGAGGACGACGTCGACGACGAAGGGCTGGCCGTCACGCTTCTCGTCGGGCAGGACGCCGTGGAAGCCCACGGCCTCGACCCCGCGCAGGTGGATGCGGTCGGTCATCGGTGCGCGGCCACCTCCCGGAGCACCGCGAACGCGTCCCGGGTGCCCGCGACGTCGTGCACGCGGACCCCCCAGACTCCGCCCTGCGCGCAGACCACACTGGTCACCGCGGTGGCGACGTCGCGGTCACTGGGCGGGCGCGGGTCTCCGCCCTCGTGGACGCCGATCCGGCCGAGGAACGTCTTGCGGGACGCCCCGACGAGCACCGGCTGCCCCAGCGCGAGGAGCGCGTCGAGGTGAGCCAGGAGCGCCCAGTTGTGCGCGGCGTGCTTAGCGAACCCCAGGCCGGGGTCGAGGACTAGCCGCTCCGCGGCCACCCCGGCCGCGAGGATGACGTCGCGCCGGGAGGCGAGCTCGTCGCATACCTCCTTCACGACGTCGCCGTAGACCGCCCGGCTCTGCATTCGCGTGCTGTGCCCGCGCCAGTGCATGGCGACGTACGGACACCCGCGCTCGGCGACCAGCGGGACCATGTCGGGGTCGGCGAGCCCGCCGCTGACGTCGTTGACGACCGAGGCGCCGGCGTCGAGGGCCCGGGCGGCCACGTCGGACCGCATCGTGTCGATCGAGAGAACGACGTCCTCGTCGGCCAGCGCCTCGACGACGGGGAGGACCCGCCGCAGCTCCTCCGCGACGCTCGGTCGCTCGGCGCCTGGCCGGGTCGACTCGCCGCCGATGTCGACGAGGTCGGCACCGTCGGCGACGAGAGCGCGCCCCTGGGCGATGGCCGCGGCCGGTTCGAACCAGTACCCACCGTCGCTGAACGAGTCGGGGGTCACGTTGACGACGCCCATGAGAGCCGGGCGCCCCTCGGCATTGGGGAGGCCGGTGGTCATCGACCGCCCCCGAGCAGCAGCGACATCGCCTCGGCTCGGGTGGCAGGGTTGCGCAGCTGGCCGCGGACGGCCGAGGTGATGGTCCGGGAGCCGGGCTTGCGGACGCCGCGCATGGACATGCAGAGGTGCTCGCACTCGATGACGACGATGACGCCCTGGACGTGGAGATGCTGCACCAGGGCGTCGGCGATCTGCGTGGTGAGGCGTTCCTGCACCTGCGGACGGCGAGCGAACACGTCGACGAGGCGGGCGATCTTGGACAGCCCGGTGACCCGACCGTCCTTGGCGGGGATGTAGCCGACGTGCGCGACACCGTGGAAGGGAACGAGGTGGTGCTCGCAGGTGCTGTAGACCTCGATGTCGCGCACGATGATCATCTCGTCGTGGTCGATGGCGAAGGTCGTCTTGAGGATCTCCTCGGGAGACCGCTCCAGGCCCGCGAAGGTCTCGGTGTATGCCCGCGCCACCCGTTGCGGGGTGTCGCGCAGCCCCTCCCGGTCGGGGTCCTCACCGATGGCGAGGAGCAGCTCGCGCACCGCCGCGGCGGCACGGTCGTGGTCGACCGGCATCGTCGTCAATGATCCCTTCAGTGGTCTTCTGAAGGATCGACCCGCCCGCCGTCCGGGACCTCGATGACCTGGGTCCGCGGCTCCTCCTCGGCGAGGGGGTGCGCGCCGGCCTCCGCGGCCTCGTCGATCTTGTGACCCATCTCCTCGTCGCCGCTGGCGTCCTGAGGGGTGTGTCCCTTCGGACCGTACCCGTTGCGGTTGTAGCCGTTCTGGCCGTTGCTGCTGCCGTTGCTCATGGCGTCGCGCTCGGCGGGGGTGAGCACCGGCGGGATGTCGCTGAGCAGTCGGGACTCGCTGGACAGCCAGGTCGGGCGCATCGGCCGCTTGTGCACGTCGCCGAAGATCCTCGCCAACTCGGCGGTGCCGAGGGTCTCGTGCTCGAGGAGCTCGAGGACGAGCTGGTCGAGAACGTCCCGGTTGTCGTTGATGACGTGCCACGCTTCGTCGTGCGCGTTCTCGATGAGCTTGCGGACCTCCTCGTCGACGACGCCGGCGATCTCCTCGCTGTAGTCGCGCTGGTGGCCCATGTCACGGCCGAGGAAGACCTCGCCCGTGCTCTGGCCGAGCTTGATCGCGCCGACCCGCTCGGACATGCCGAACTCAGTGACCATCTTGCGGGCCAGGGCGGTGGCCTTCTCGATGTCGTTCGCGGCGCCGGTCGTCGGGTCGTGGAAGACCATCTCCTCCGCGACCCGACCGCCCAGCGCATACGCGAGCTGGTCGAGGATCTCGTTACGCGTGGTGGAGTACTTGTCGTCCTGGGGCATGACCATCGTGTAGCCGAGGGCCCGCCCGCGCGGCAGGATCGTCACCTTGGTCACCGGGTCGGTGTGGTTCAGCGACGCGGCGACGAGCGCGTGACCGCCCTCGTGGTAGGCGGTCATCTTGCGCTCGGCGGCCGACATGATGCGGGTGCGTTTCTGCGGGCCGGCGACGACGCGGTCGATGGCCTCGTCGAGGGTGTAGTCGTCGATGAACTTCTTGTTGCTGCGCGCCGTGAGCAGCGCGGCCTCGTTGAGGACGTTCGCGAGGTCGGCGCCGGTGAAGCCCGGGGTGCGGCGCGCGACGGCGAGCAGGTCGACGTCGGGCGCCATGGGCTTGCCCTGCGAGTGCACCTGGAGGATCCGGTTGCGGCCGAGCATGTCGGGGGTGTCGACGGCGATCTGGCGGTCGAACCGGCCGGGGCGCAGCAGGGCGGGGTCGAGGATGTCCGGTCGGTTGGTCGCGGCAATGAGGACGACGTTGGTCTTGACGTCGAAGCCGTCCATCTCGACGAGCAGCTGGTTCAGCGTCTGCTCGCGCTCATCGTGGCCCCCGCCGAGGCCCGCGCCGCGGTGCCGGCCGACGGCGTCGATCTCGTCGACGAAGACAATCGCGGGCGCGTTGGCCTTGGCCTGCTCGAACAGGTCGCGAACGCGGGACGCACCGACACCGACGAACATCTCGACGAAGTCGGAGCCGGAGATCGAGTAGAACGGGACGCCCGCCTCACCGGCGACTGCACGCGCGAGCAGCGTCTTGCCGGTGCCCGGCTGGCCGTAGAGCAGCACGCCCTTGGGGATCTTGGCGCCCACGGCGAGGAACTTGGCCGGCTCCTGGAGGAACTCCTTGATCTCGTGCAGCTCCTCGACCGCCTCGTCGCAGCCCGCGACATCGGCGAAGGTCACCTTCGGCGTGTCTTTGGAGGCGAGCTTGGCGCGGGACTTGCCAAATTGCATGACGCGCGAGCCGCCGCCCTGCATCTGACCCATGAGGAACCAGAACAAGCCGAGCACGATGATGATCGGGATGAGGCTGACCAGCATCGAACCGAACCAGTTGGCCTCGTCGATCTGGTCGGTGTAGCCGTTCGGCGGGAGGTGGCTGTCGAGGGCCTGCACGACGTTCCCGCCGCGGGCCTCGACGTAGTACGCATACACCTTGGTGGCGTTCTTGACCTTGTCGCCGTCCGAGAAGGTCTCGCCCTGCTTGAGGGTCAGCTCCATCCGCTCGTTGTTGATGAGCTTGGCGGAGTCGACCTTGCCGTTGTTGATGAGGTCGAGGGCCTTGGACGTGTCGATGCGGGTGAAGCCGCCGTTGTCCGACAGCGACAGGACGAGGATCGCTGCGCCGATGAGCACGACGATCCACAGCATCGGCGTGCGAAAGATGCGCTTGAAGTCCATGTGCGGGGTGGTCCCCGACCTCCTGCTTGGGTGCTGACGCGACAGATCCCGAGACCGGTCACCTACTTCTCGAGGTTCATTCTCGCAGGTCAACGAGCAACCGGAGACTCCTGTTCCAGCCCATTCCCAGCCGGGAGAGGTGGGAACCTCGGTCCGGAGTCACCAACCGGAAGATCCACCGCAGCCCGCTGTGGCGATATATCCAACTGACCTGGTCAGCGTGAGCATGCGCCGCCAGCGTGGAGGCGTTGACCACCGCGGGCGCGGCGTCCAGTCACTCAGGCGTAGACGGACGGGTTCAGGGTCCCCACGACGCGCAGGTTGCGGTACTGCTCGGCGTAGTCCAGCCCATACCCCACGACGAACTCGTTCGGGATGTCGAACCCGACGTAGCGGACGTCGATCTCCACCTTCGCCACCTCGGGCTTGCGCAGCAACGCGCAGATCTCGACCGAGGCCGGGGCGCGCGACTGGAGGTTCGAGCGGATCCACGAGAGGGTCAGGCCCGAGTCGATGATGTCCTCGACGATGAGCACGTGCCGGCCGGTGATGTCGGTGTCGAGGTCTTTGATGATCCGGACGACGCCGGAGGACTTGGTGCCCGACCCGTACGACGAGATCGCCATCCAGTCCATCGGCACCGAGGCCGGCAGCGCCCGCATGAGGTCGGCCATGACGAGGATCGCGCCCTTAAGGACGCCGACGAGGAGCAGGTCCTTGCCCTCGTAGTCCCGCCAGATGTCCGCGGCCATCTCCTTGACCCGCGCGAGGATGTCGTCCTCGGTGAGCAGGACCTTCTGGAGGTCGTCCCCCATGTCGGCGGCATCCACGGGGGGCAAGGCTATCCGACCGATGTCACCCCGGCGACCGTCACGAGGTCGCCGCGGCGGCTGGCCTGGACGTACCCCGGCAGGTTCAGCGGACCCTGGCCGTGCCACGAGGTCAGCAGCGCGTCGAGTGACTCCACGTGCGCCGCGGTGAGCTGTCCCGCGCCCGACCCGGCCTCGACCGCGAGCAGTCGCCACACGCGGGTCCGCAGTGCCCGCGGGAGTGCAAGCAGCGCCGAGGCCGACCAGGGACCGTCGCCCAGCGACGGCCGCACCTCGCGCGCCTGGTCCTCCAGGAAGTCGGCGTCCTCCCGCAGCATCTCCGCGCTGCGCGCCAGCGCTGCGGCGATGCCCGGACCCAGCTCGTTCTCCAACGCGCGCAGAAACCCCCGTGCCCGGACCCGCGCGAAGGTCGGATCCTCGTTGTGCGGGTCCCGCCACGGCTCGAGCTCGTATGCAGCACAGGCCGCTTCGGTCTCGGCTCGCCCCAGCATGATGAACGGCCGGACGAACAACCCGCGTCGGCGCGGCATACCGGACAAGGATCGCGAGCCGGAGCCGCGGGCAAGCCCGAGCAGCACCTGCTCCGCCTGGTCGTCCCGGGTGTGGCCGATGAACACCGCCGCCGCCCCGAGCCGCTCCGCGGTGTCCTCCAGCGCGCGGTACCGGGCCGACCGCGCCGCGCCTTCCGGGCCCGTCCTGTCCCGAGGAACGCGCACGGTCTGGACCTCGACCGGGTCCAGCCCGACGGCGCGGCACTGCGTGGCCGCGGACTCGGCGACCTGACTGGACTCCGGCTGCAGGCGATGGTCGACCACGAGGCCGGCCGCCTTGATCCCGCGCTTCGGCGCCTCGAACCCGACCGCGCCCGCGAGCGCCAGCGAGTCGGGGCCGCCACTGCAGCAGACCAGGACGACCGAGTCCGGCGGCAGCTGAGCCATCTCGGTGCGCACCGCCACCCGCGTCGCGGCGACCGCGGACGCCGGACCGGTCACGACCGGGACCCTGTCACGCCGGGGCTCCTCATCGACCGTGGACGCGCCGAACCCAGGCCTGAGGTGAGCCGATCTCGGCCGGCGTCGGCAGGTTCTCGGGCGACGACCAGACGGCGTTGAAGTCGTCGAGACCGACTCGTTCCAGGACGCCGCGCACGAAGCCCGCGCCGTCGGAGTACTGCCGCATCTTCGCCTCGAGCCCGAGGACCCGCCGCAGGATGAGGTCCACGCCGGAGACCCCTTGACGCCGCTTGGTGAAGCGTTCGCGGATCACCGCCACGGTCGGGATGACCTGCGGTCCGACCTCGTCCATCATCACGTCGGCGTGCCCCTCGAGCAGGGACATCACCGCGGTGATCTCCTCGACCTTCGTCCGCTGCTCCGGAGTGAGGAGGATCTCGGCGAGCCCCTGCGAGCCGGGCTGGAACGCCTCGGGCAGGCGTCGGGCGATCTCCTGCAGCCGCCCGGCCAGCTCCGTCGGCGTCGGCGCGATGTCGACGGTCAGCTCACGCGTGCGGGCGATCATGTGGTCGCGCAGCCACGG
>DATLPT010000274.1:0-8138 GCA_035535635.1 Lapillicoccus sp.
GAACCCTTCCACGCCGTCGACGTCATTCGCACGAAGCGGGACAAGGGCGAGCTGGCCGACGAGCAGATCGACTGGGTCGTCGACGCCTATACGCGCGGCGTCGTCGCGGACGAGCAGATGTCGGCCTTGGCCATGGCCATCTTCCTCAACGGCATGACCCGCCGCGAGATCGAACGCTGGACCGCGGCGATGATCGCCTCGGGCGAGCGCATGGACTTCTCCGGCCTGTCACGTCCCACCGCCGACAAGCACTCCACCGGCGGCGTCGGTGACAAGATCACGCTGCCGCTGACGCCGCTCGTGGCGGCGTGCGGGGTCGCGGTACCGCAGCTGTCCGGCCGCGGCCTCGGGCACACCGGTGGGACGCTCGACAAGCTCGAGTCGATCCCGGGCTGGCGCGCCGATCTCGACAACGACGCGATGATGAGCCAGCTCGAGGAGGTCGGAGCGGTCATCTGCGCGGCCGGCGCTGGGCTCGCGCCCGCCGACAAGAAGCTGTATGCGCTGCGCGACGTCACCGGGACGGTCGAGGCCATTCCGCTCATCGCCAGCTCGATCATGAGCAAGAAAATCGCCGAGGGGACCGGCGCGCTGGTTCTCGATGTCAAGGTCGGGTCGGGGGCCTTCATGAAGGACGTCGACAGCGCGCGACAGCTCGCCGAGACGATGGTCGAGATCGGCACCGACGCTGGCGTCAAGACCGTGGCCGTGTTGACGAACATGCAGACACCACTCGGTCTCACCGCAGGCAACGCGCTCGAGGTACGCGAGTCCGTGGAAGTCCTCGAGGGCGGCGGGCCGGACGACGTCGTCGAGCTCACCGTGACCCTCGCGCGTGAGTTGCTCAGCGCCGCCGGCCGCGAGGAGGTTGATCCTGCGGACGCCCTCAAGGACGGCCGCGCCATGGACGTCTGGCGGCGGATGATTTCCGCCCAGGGCGGTGACCCGGACGCCGAGCTGCCCACCGCCAAGGAGACGCACGAGGTGTTGGCCCCGGCCGATGGCGTCCTCACGCAGCTCGACGCATACCAGGTCGGTGTCGCCGCCTGGCGGCTGGGAGCCGGTCGTGCGCGCAAGGAGGACGACATCCAAAAAGGTGCGGGCGTCGAGATGCACGCCAAGCCCGGAGCCTATGTCCGGGGTGGCGAGCGGCTTCTGACGCTGCACACCGATGACGCGGGGCTCTTCGACCGTGCGCTTGAGGCGCTCGAGGGCGCGTACTTCATCGCCCCCGAGGGGTCCCGCCCGGACTTGCTGCCACTCGTGATTGACCGGATCGAGTGACCCCTAGGCTGAGCCCGTGCCACAGCTCATCAAGGCGCCTACGCGCATCCCCGTGCCCGGCGGAAAGGTCATCGACGAGTACGTCGGCGCGGTCAACACTCCCCAGACGTCGCTGCACGGATCGGTGTCCGTCGCCCACATGAACGCGCCGGCCGACTGGTCGGAGCCGTTCCAGGCGCCGGAGTTCGGCGAGATCACGCTCGTCCTCCGCGGGATCGTGGTCGTGGACCACGACGGCGGGCGGTTCGAGGTCGGTGAGGGTCAGGCGGTCGTTACGGCGCCCGGGGAGCGGGTGCGGTACTCCGCCGGTGCGGACGGTGCGGAGTACGTCGCGGTATGCCTGCCGGCGTTCACTCCGGGGGCGGCGCACCGTGAAGACGAGTGATCCGACGCTCGACGTCCTCCGGGCCGTTCCCAAGGTCCTGCTCCACGACCACCTCGACGGCGGACTGCGGCCGCAGACCATTCTCGATCTCGCGGTCGGTGGCCCCCGGGCCGAGGACCGCCTCCCGGCGCACGACGCGACCGCGCTCGGAGAGTGGTTCCGCGAGAACGCGGACTCGGGGTCGCTGGAGCGCTATCTCGAGACCTTCACGCAGACCCTTGCCGTCATGCAGACCGAGGAGGGCCTGTTCCGGGTCGCCTCGGAGGCCGCCCAGGACCTCGCCGCCGACGGCGTCGTCTACGCGGAGGTCCGGTATGCACCGGAACAGCACCTCGATTGCGGGCTCACCCTCGAGCAGGTGGTCGAGGCGGTCAACGACGGCTTCCGCGAGGGTGAGCGGGTGGCCGCCCAGTCCGGTCACCACATCCGGGTGGCGGCCTTGCTGACGGCCATGCGGCATGCGGCCAAGAGCCGGGAGATCGCCGAGCTCGCGGTGCACTATCGCAACGACGGGGTCGCCGGGTTCGACATCGCGGGTGCGGAGGCCGGCTACCCGCCGACGCGCCATCTCGACGCCTTCGAGTACCTGCGCCGGGAGAACGCCCACTTCACCATCCACGCCGGCGAGGCGTTCGGGTTGCGCAGCATCTGGGAGGCCATCCAGTGGTGCGGCGCGGACCGGCTGGGACACGGCGTCCGGATCGTGGACGACATCACCGTCGAAGGGCTTCCGTTCCCGGCCTGGCTGAAGCAGGCCGCCGCTCGGGGGCTGACGACGCTGGCCGACGTGGACCTCGACTCGGTGTTCCTGGGACTGCTCGCCGCCTACGTCCGGGACGCGCGCATCCCGCTGGAGATGTGTCCGAGCAGCAACCTTCAAACCGGGGCGGCCGCGTCGATCGGGCTGCATCCGATCTCCCTGCTCGCCCGGCTGCGGTTCCGCGTCACCCTGAACACCGACAACCGGCTGATGAGCCGCACCTCGCTGTCGCGGGAGGCCAGTCTGCTGGCCGCCGAGGCGAACTGGACCCTGGCCGACCTGCGCTGGGTCACGCTCAACGCGATGAAGTCCGCCTTCTTGCCCTTCGACCGGCGGTTGGCCCTCATCGACGAGGTGATCAAGCCGGGGTACGCGGCATACGGCCTCCCGAGATGACCAAGCGGCAGGGACCCTGCCAGGGGCTGCCGAGGCGGCCGCTCAGGTGATCCGGTCGGGCGCGGTGAGCCGCTGCCGGAGCGCCGAGTCCCGGGCCAGCCGTACCGTGTCGCGGCGTCGGCGGTCCGCGAGGATCGCCGCGAGGACGTACTCGGGGTGGTTGCCCGGTGGTGGCGGCGGGGAGACGTAGAGGCTCATCTCGGCGAGCAGCTTGCGCCCCATCTCCTCTCGGGCCTGCGGCGTCATCGACGCGGCGGCGGGGAGGAAGGTGCGGACCGCCATCGCCAGGTCGTCGGGCAGCTGCGTGATGTCGGCGTTCATCGCCCAGGTGGCCAGCTGCGGCGGCATCGGCACGGGCGGTGGCAGCTGGGCGGTCACGCGGTCTCGGACCACGTAGGTCCCGGCCACCATGTCCCCGAGCCGCTTGCCCTTCTTGCTGAGGATCGACGCGATGACCGCGGGAATGCCCCAGAACATGTAGACCTCCACGACGCCGAGCAGCCCGCGGGTCAAGGCATGTCGGAAGGTGATCGGTCCCGCGTCGTCCCGGACCGTGCGCAGGCCGGCCGCCATCTTGCCCAGGCTGCGACCGCGGGTCAGAGTCTCGATGGTGACGGGGTAGGCCAGCCAGGCGGCGAGGAAGCAGACGAGCATGGTCGCGGCGATGAGGGCGTCGTCGAGTTGCTGGGACAGAGCCGCGCCCGCGGAGATCAGCGTGAAGGTGGCCACCCAGACGATGAGGTAGTCGAGGAACCCCGAGAGGATCCGCGACCCGATCGACGCGGGCGGTAGGTCGAGCGCGACGGCCTCACCGGTGACGAAATCGTCGTCACCGACGCCGAGGGTCGCGCTGCTCATGGGTTGATCGTAGGTGTCAGCAACGGGGTCGGGAGGGGATCCCGGAGCCCGCAACCCGCCGGTGACCCAGCGCATACAGTGACCGCGTGGACCTCGACGCCTACGTGCTCGCGCACCAGCACGAGTGGGCGCGACTGCACGAGCTGGCGTCGAAGCGCGGCAAGCTGACCGGCGCCGAGGGCGACGAGCTCCTCGACCTTTACCAGCGCGTGGCCACCCACCTCTCCGAGATTCGCACCCGCTCGCCCGAGCCCACTCTCGTCGCGCACCTGTCGTCGATGCTGGCGACGGCGCGGCTCCGCTCGGCGGGGACGCGGACGCTGAGCCTGGACGACGTCACGGCGTTCTTCACGGACACCTTCCCGGCGGCGCTCTACCGGACCCGCGCCTGGTGGCTCTGGACGATGGCGGCGAACGTCGTGGTGGCGTGGGTGATCGGCGCATGGTTCGTCGCGAACCCCAGCGTCGAGTCCGCCCTTCTCTCACCGGAGGAGGTCGACCAGCTCGTGAACAACGACTTCGAGAACTACTACGGCGAGTATGCGGCCGGCAGCTTCGCGCTGCGGGTCTGGACCAACAACGCCTGGGTGTCGGCGCTCTGCATCGCGCTCGGGGTGCTCGGAGTACCGGTGATCCTGTTGCTGCTCAACAACATCGTCAACGGCGCGGTCATCGGCGGCCTGATGTGGTCGCACGGCCGGGGCGACCTGTTCTTCGGGCTGATCCTGCCGCACGGGATGCTCGAGCTGACCGCCGTCTTCGTCGCGGCCGGCGTCGGGTTGCGGATCTTCTGGGCGTGGATCGAACCGGGACCACGAAGACGCCTGGACGCGATCGCCTCGGCCGGACGAGTAGCGATGTCGGTCGCCCTGGGCCTCGTCGCAGTCCTGCTGGTCAGCGGCATCATCGAGGCGTTCGTGACGCCGTCTCCGCTGCCGACGTGGGCGCGGATCGTCATCGGGTTCGTCGCGTGGGGCGCGTTCATGACCTACGTGTTCACGGTGGGGCGGTGGGCGGCGCACCGGGGCGGCACCGGCGACCTCGCCGCGCGCGACGTCGGCGACATGGCACCCGTCGTGGGCTGACCGCCGCCGGTCACGCTGATTCTGAGTCGGCCTCAGGCCTTCCACCACGGTCGTTCGAGGGCGCGCTCGGTGCCGCCGGTGCGGTCGAGATCGTCGAGCGTGCGCATGTCGTCGTCGGAGAGCTGGAAGTCGAAGACCTGAGCGTTCTCCTCGATGCGCTCCCGGTGCGTGGACTTGGGCAGCACGACGACGTCGCGTTGGAGCGCCCACCGGATCAGGACCTGCGCCGGGGTGCGTCCCAGCCGCTCGGCGACCCGGGCCACGTCATGGTCCCGCAGATGGCGACCGGTCCCGAGCGGGCTGTAGGCCTCGAGCGCCACGCCGCGGCCGTCACAGGCGTCGAGGAGACCACGCCGGAACTCGAACGGACTGAACTGCACCTGGTTGACGACGGGCGGCATCTCGGCCTCCGCGAGGACGGCGTCGAGGTCCGCCACGCTGAAGTTGGACACGCCGATGGAGCGGGCATACCCCTGCTTCTTCGCTCGCTGCATTCCGTCCCAGGCCCAGGTCGGCCCGCCCTGGGGCCAGTGGACGATGTAGAGGTCCACCGTGTCGATGCCGAGGTGCTCGAGGCTGCGCTGCACCTCCGCCTCCGGGTCGCGGTGGCCGGGGTAGAACTTCGTGGTCACGAACACCTCCTCGCGAGGCAGACCGACGTCCCGGAGGGCACGTCCGACGCTGCGCTCGTTCCGGTATGCCTGCGCGGTGTCGATATGTCGATATCCCGCCTCGAGGGCCCAACGCACGGCGTCCTCGCAGGTCCGCCCGTCTGGTACCTGCCACACGCCGAGCCCGAGGAGCGGGATCTCGTTGCCGTCGGCCAGCACTCGATACCGTCCGTCCGCCGTTACCGCACGTGGCGCCACGGTGCACTCCTTCCGTCGAAGACACGAGACCAGACACCAGCCTCTCTCCAACCGCGATCGGCCGCAGAACGTAGCCCTGGGGTCAGAGCAGGCCCTGGCTCTTCAGCAGCAGGTAGTGGTCGGCCAGCCGGGGTGGCAGATCCTCCGGACTCGCGTCGATGACGGTCACGCCCAACCGGCCCAGCAGAGCGATGGTGCGCTGCCGCAGAGCCAGGGTGCGCTCCGCGGCGGCGGCGTCGTAGGCGTGCCGTGTGCTGTCGCGGCGGGCGGCCATCTCTTCGAGCGCCGGGTCGCTCACCGACGCGAGGACGACCCGGTGATGGGTGGTGAGCGCCGCGAGCGTCGGCAGCAGAGACTCCTCGATGGCGACCGGCTCGAGCGCGGTGAGCAGGACGACCAGCGCACGGCGCGGCGCCGTGTCGGCGATCGCCGTCGCGAGCGTCGGCCACGACGCCTCGAGCAGCGCCGGCTCCAGTGGTGCCATGGCGCTGACGAGGTCGCCGAGCAGGGTCGTCCGGCCTGATCCGGTGACTCGGGCGCGAACCCAGCGGTCACCAGCGATGAAGTCGATGCGGTCCCCAGCGCGGGAGGCGAGCGCCGCCAGGAGCAGCGCCGCGTCCATCTCGCTGTCGAGGCGCGGCATGTCCTCGACGCGCCCGGCCGAAGTGCGGGAGGTGTCGAGCACCAGGACGACTCGGCGATCGCGCTCGGGCTGCCAGGTCCGGACGACGACGTGCTGACGGCGGGCGGTGGCGCGCCAGTCGATCGACCGGACGTCGTCGCCCTCGACGTAGTCGCGCAGCGAGTCGAACTCCGTGCCCTGGCCCCGGATTCGTACGGCGGAGCGGCCGTCCAGCTGGCGTAGGGTGGCCAGCCGCGACGGCAGGTGCTTGCGGCTCGCGAACGGCGGCAGCGCCCGGATCGCCCCGCCGATGCTGAACGACCGTTGCCGTGCGCCGATGCCCAGCGGGCCGAAGCTTCGGACGGTCACGCGGTCGGCCAGCCGGTCGCCGCGACGCGTCGGGCGTAGCGCCGTCGTGAACCGCCGCCGCTCCCCGCCGGGGAGCCGCAGTCGGTGGCGTTCGCCGGTCGCGCCGGCGGACGGCTGCCACGCATCGCGGATCCATCCACGGACGCGCCGCCCCGACATGTTCGTCACGAGCAGAGACGTGGAACCCGCCGTGCCCAGCCGCACCTGACCCACCGGTTCACGCTGGATGTCGAGCCGCTGAGGGCTGACGGCGAACGTCAGGTCCAGCACGGTCACGGCGACGCAGATCCCGACCCAGATGAGGACCATCTCACGGGTCGGCTGGAGGACGACGGCAACCATCCCCAGCAGCAGGAGCAGCGGGAACCGCCCGCTCACCGCCACGGCGGCACCCGGGCCCGGCGACGCATACGCAACCTCAGCGCGGCACCGGCACCGAGCCGATGGCGCTGGCCAGCACCGAACCGACCGAGACGCCTTCGAGCTCGGCTTCCGGACGCAGCGAGAGCCGGTGCCCCAGCGTGGCCTGGGCCAGCGCCTTGACGTCGTCAGGAGTGACGAAGGTGCGGCCGTTCATCCACGCCCAGGCCCGAGAGGTCGCGAGCAGAGCGGTCGCCCCACGAGGGCTCACGCCGAGCGACACCGACGGGGCCGAGCGGGTCGCCCGCGCGATGTCGACGATGTACCCGCCCACGTCGGGCGCAACGGTGACCAGGCGAACCGCGTCGACCGCGGCGGCGAGATCGTCGGCGCCAGCGACCGCCTCGATGCCGGCGGCGTCGAGGTCGCGCGGATCGAACCCGCTCGCGTGCCGCCGAATCACCTCGAGCTCGTCGTCGCGCGGCGGCAGCGGCAGCACCACCTTGAGGAGGAACCGGTCCAGCTGCGCCTCGGGAAGGGGGTAGGTGCCCTCGTACTCGACCGGGTTCTGAGTCGCGGCCACGAGGAACGGCTGCGGCAGCGGTCGCGGCACGCCCTCGACCGACACCTGGCGCTCCTCCATCGCCTCGAGGAGGGACGCCTGCGTCTTCGGCGGCGTCCGGTTGATCTCGTCGGCGAGAAGCAGGTTCGTGAAGACCGGCCCCTCACGGAACACGAAGTCGGACGTCGTGTTGTCGTACACCAACGATCCGGTGATGTCGCCCGGCATCAGGTCTGGAGTGAACTGCACGCGCTTGGTGTCGATGGCCAGCGCCCTGGCCAGCGCCCGCACGAGCAGGGTCTTCGCGACGCCGGGCACACCCTCGAGCAGGACGTGCCCGCGCACGAGCAGGCAGATGATGACGCCGGAGACCGCGGCGTCCTGGCCGACGACCGCCTTGCCCACCTCGCGGCGGACGGCGAGGAGGGCTTCCCGGGCACGGTCGGACGCCGACTGCGCGTCTGGGTTCGCCGGGGTATGCGACGGCGGCTGGGCGGTCTCGCCGACCACCCGGCGTGCGGGCGGGCCGACCGGCTGGGTCGGGACCGGGGGCGGGCCCGAGGTCGTGGGCGGAATCCGCCAGTGGTC
>DATLPT010000275.1:0-2648 GCA_035535635.1 Lapillicoccus sp.
GGCGCGGCTGCAA
This sequence comes from Lapillicoccus sp., assembly GCA_035535635.1. Taxonomy (GTDB): domain Bacteria; phylum Actinomycetota; class Actinomycetes; order Actinomycetales; family Dermatophilaceae; genus Lapillicoccus. Next base: position 14 of record DATLPT010000275.1, read on the forward strand.
GCCGAGGCGTCCGACGACGACCTGCTCACGTCGGCGGAGGTGGCGAACCTCTTCGGGGTGGACCGCCGCACCGTGGTGTTGTGGGCGAAGCGGGGTCGGATCCCGGCGTTGCGGACACCGGGTGGACAGCACCGGTTCCGGGCCGAAGAGATCCGCGGCCTGCTCGAGGAACACGAAGGCGGCGGCAACACCGCCGGCAACGGATAGTGGGTCGGGCCGAAGGGCCCGACCCACATCATTTCTGGGCTACTTGTCGACCTTGGCCAGCACGTCGCGGCTGGTGAGGATGAGGAGATCCTCGCCGTCGACGGTGATCTCCGTGCCCCCGTACTTCGAGTACACGACCACGTCACCCACGGCGACGTCGACAGGGATGAGCTCGCCCGTCTGGTCCGAGCGGCGGCCCGGGCCGGCGGCGAGCACCTCACCCTGCTGCGGCTTCTCCTTGGCGGTGTCGGGGATGACGAGACCACTCGTGGTCGTCTCCTCGGCCTCCTGGGTCCGGACGACGATCCGGTCCTCCAGCGGCTTCAGGTTCATCGTGGCGCCTCCTGGCGGTGAACGAGACTTTCGACGGCGTTAGCACTCGAAGGGTGCGAGTGCCAGAGATCCAAGGTAACAGCCCGCTCCCGCTCGCGGCAAGCTGTCGGCGATCGCTTGTCGGCTCCGCCGCCTCGCGAGACGGCCGGGCCCGAAGACCCGGCCGTCTGCGGTCGTGGATCGATGGAGCTCAGCCGGTCAGGGTGGGAGTCGCCGTGACCGGGGTGGCCGGGGTCGCGGCCCCCGGACCGCCAGGACCCTCGGGACCGCCGGGACCGCCGGGCCCTCCCGGAGCACCTTCCAGGACGTCGGGTCCCGCGGCCCGACAGCGGGACTGGCTGAGAATGACGTCCCCGCTGGCGATGCCGTCCAGGTTCAGACGCACGTGCACCGCGTTCACCGTGATGCTCGTCTCGCCGGGCGAGTTCGACACGATCTGCTCGTTGAGCGTCACGCTGACGGCACCGAGCACGTCGATCGTCGTATTCGGGGGCGGGTTCACGGCCACCGGCGAGCCCGCGATCGTGAGCCCGGCGAGGGTCGAGGAGCCCGACGATCCGTCGCCGTTCGAGGTGCACTGGGAGGAGATGACGTCCGCCGTCAGCAGCGGGCTGCCCAGGGAGGGCGCGAGTGCCCCCAGCACCGTGGCCCCCACGACCTGGGCCGAGCTCGTCGAGGTGCCGCCGTGCGTGCCCAGGTTCGAGCCTTGGGTGCTCACATTGAGGAGACCGGTCGTGAGGACGCCGGGCAGGTTCACGTTGACGAGCGAGTCGGTGACGGGACCGCCGCCGCCCGCCGGCAGCGTGACAGAAGGCGTCGGACCGCTGGTCACGGATCCGGTGCCGAGGACCGAGACGTCGACGCTCTCCCCGAACGCGCCGCTGCCGCTGACGTCGGTGACGTCGGCGGATGCGGGCGCGGCCAGCGCGATCCCTGCGCAGAGAACGGCGAGCAGGACGACAGCTACGCGACCCTTCATGTTCCTCCCTTGCGTGGGGGCCTCTCCCCTGCACCGGAAGGCCATGTGCGTTGTCTCACCCAGCGGGTCCGAGCGACCACCCTGCGTGACGGCTCGGCATACTACTCATACCGGACGGCAACGCAACTTGTCCGCGGATGCGGACCGAAGAGATCGTCGGCGGACGCCGACCTAGGAGATCGTCCGCGGAGCGGACCTAAGGGATCGTCGGCAGGGCCAGGGAGGGGGCGACCCCGGCGTCGAGGGGCGTCGGGCCGTCGGCCCGGAGTCGCCACCAGGCCGTGCCGGCGATCATGGCGCCGTTGTCGGTGCACAAGGCTGGGGGCGGGAGGAACGCCCGGCGCCCCGAGGCCTCGGCCGCCTCGGCCACCCGCAACCGCAGTCGCGAGTTGGCGGCGACCCCACCCCCCAGCACCAGGGTCGGTGCACCCACCTCGTCGGCCGCGGCCACGAGCTTGGTGGTCAGCACGTCGACGACCGCCTCCTGGAACGAGGCCGCGATGTCGCGCGTCGCGACGTCGGGGTGCTTCCGCGCGTGGTTGACGACTGCCGTCTTGAGCCCGGAGAACGAGAAGTCGTAGCCCTCGTCGCGCATCGCCCGGGGGAACGTGACCGCGGCTGGGTCGCCCTCGGCGGCGAGGCGGTCGATGGCGGGGCCGCCGGGGTAGCCCAGTCCGAGGAAGCGGGCGACCTTGTCGAACGCCTCCCCGGCGGCGTCGTCGACGGTCTGGCCCATCATCCGGTAGCGGCCGTGGTCCTCCATGACAACGAGCAGCGTGTGGCCGCCCGACGCGATGAGGACGGCGAGGGGCGGCTCGAGGTCGGGATCCTCGAGCCAACCCGCGTACAGGTGCGCCTCGAGGTGGTTGACCTGCACGTACGGCAAGCCCGTCGACAGCGCGAGTGCCTTGGCGGCGCTGACGCCGACGAGCAGCGCGCCGGCCAGGCCCGGTCCGTAGCAGGCGGCCACCGCGTCGAGCTCGCCCGCTTCGAGGATGCCGGCCTCCATGAGCGCCTCGTCGACGACGGGGTTGATGAGCTCGACGTGGGCGCGGCTGGCGAGCTCGGGCACGACGCCGCCGTAGGGAGCGTGCAGCTTGACCTGGCTCGACACGA
>DATLPT010000276.1:0-13157 GCA_035535635.1 Lapillicoccus sp.
CACTGCCTCCGCGCTCATCTCGGGCGGGGCCAGTGTGAAGCAGGTCCAGACGGTGCTCGGGCACTCGTCCGCGGCCATCACGCTACGGGTGTACGCGCACCTGTGGCCCGTAGACGACGACCGCACCCGTTCCGTCATGGACGACGCTCTCGCGCGTCTTGCGGACCAGGTGCGGACTGAGGAGGTGGTGTAAAGGCAAAAGCGCAGGTGAGAGGCCCTGCGACGCTCAGGCGGGCTACTTGAGCCCCGAGTAGGCGTGCATGCCCGTGAAGAACAGGTTGACCACAGTGAAGTTGAGCAGCACGCAGACGTAGCCCACCAGGGCGATCCACATGGCCCTGCGCGGCTCCCATCCCGCGGTCGCCCGCGCGTGCATGTACGCCGCGTAGACCACCCAGATCACGAACGTCCAGACCTCCTTGGGGTCCCACGTCCAGTACGAGCTCCACGCCTTCTGCGCCCAGATCGCGCCGGCCACCAGCGTGAACGTCCAGAGGATGAACCCGACCATGTTCAGCCCGTATGCGGTCCGCTCCAGCGACGCGGCCGCCGGCAGGCTCTCGACGAAGTTCCGTCGCGCGGGCGGCCGCTCCTCGCGGCGCCGCTTGACGAGGTAAAGGATCCCGATCGAGAACCCGATCGTGAAGACGGCCACCGCGAGGAACGCGACGACGACGTGGATGGTCAACCACACGCTCTTCAGCGCCGGGACGAGCTCCGCCGCCTCCGTGTAGAACGCGAACATCGACAGACCGAGCGTGAGCAGCACCGGCCCGATGACGAACAGCCCCAGCCACTCCCAGTGCCGCCGCCGCGCCACCGCGCAGTACCCCAACGCCGCGACCGCGCATCCGGCCGTCGCGAACTCGAACATGTTCCCCCACGGCGGCCGCATCACGGCGACGCCACGGAGCACAACCGAGGCCACCAGCAGTAGCGAGCCCAGCCAGGCGAGCGACAGCGCGATGTTGGCGGTCTTCCGGGCGCGCGGCGACGGCTCCTCGACCGCTTGGCCAGGAGCCGGTATGCCGGTGCCGGCCTCTCCGCCGTCCCGGACCGCCCCGCCGGCGCCCACCAGCTCGCGGTCTCGAGGCGACGACGCGCGCTCGTTGCGCACGGGCCCGAGCGCGGCCAGGTAGGTCGCGAAGAGCAGCATGGAAACGGTGAAGACGCCCATCGCCGAATAGAGCGCGAGGTTGGAGTACCCGACCAGGTCGGCTGACGGCATACGGCCCTCCTTCACTCAACGCCCGGTGCTCAACTCGTCGCGCAGCCCGGCGAGCACCGCACCGAGCCCGGGGTCTGACGTCTTCGCCAGACCACCGATGGTGACGAGCGTACGCGAGGGGTCCTCGGCCGCCCTGACCCGTACGAAGACCCGGCGCCGCCGCACGAGCAGCGACGCGACGAGGCCGAGGATCGTCGCGATCGCGGCGAGAAGCGTCAGCTCCTTGCCCGGATCGACGCGCGCGGACAGCCCGGCGAACCGCTCCACCGAGTCGAACGTGATCGACCCCCGCCCACCCGGCAGCTCATAACTCTGGCCGGGCTGGAGCCGGATCAGCAGCGGCGTCCCGTCGGCCTTGGTGAGCTGGGTCAGGTCGGTGGTGTCGAGGGTGTAGACCGACTGCGGACGGTCCCCGGGGTAGAGGTCGCCCTCCCACACCGACAGCGCCAGCTCGGGGTTGCGGTCGTCCGGGAACAATGAGGCCGGCCCGTTCGCATACGTCGGCTCCGCCGTCGGGAGGAAGAACCCGCTGAACGCCAGCGCCTTCGGCCGCGCCGCGCCGACCTTGATCGCGCCCACCGACGTGTAGACGTTGTCCTGTGCCAGGAATGGTGTCGCCTGCTGGTACAGCACCGCCCCCGACCCGTCACGAACGGTGACGATCGGCGCGTAGCCGTTCCCGAGGAGGAACACGTCGGCGCCGTCCAGGGTGACGGGGTGGTTCGGGCTGATCTGCGCCTGGCTGGCCGGACCACCCGACCGCTCGGTCGTCGTGACGTCCGCGGTGAAGCTCCGCGGGGCGCCGAACTGCGCTCCACCGACCTGGTCCTCGAAGGTGGCCGACATCGACTGCAGGCCGATCGTGAACGGCGGGAGGTTCTCCGGGTCGGCCATGGGGCCGGGGAGGAACGAGTCGTACGACGACAGCGTGGACGAGAACGTCTCGCCCTCCGTCACGATGACGTCGCCGCGCCACCCGAAGAGGTGCCCGATCGCGACCCCGATGATGACGACGCACAGCCCGATGTGGAAGACGAGGTTGCCGGTCTCCCGCAGATACCCGCTCTCGGCGCTCACCGTCTCGTCATCGTGCGAGATCACCCGAAAACGCTTGCGCCGCAACGCCTCTGCCGCCGCTGACCGAGCGGCGGCGGCGTCACCCGCATACGTCAGCTCGATATACTGGTCGAGCCTGGTGAGGTTGCGGGGAGCGCGTGGCGGCCGGGCACGGAGGGTATGCCAGTGCAGCCGGCTTCGCGGGACGATGCACCCCACGAGTGACACGACGAGCAGCAGGTAGATCGCCGAGAACCAGACCGACGAGTAGACGTCGAAGAACCCGAGGCGGTCCAGCCACGGTCCGACTGTCGGGTTGCTCGCGAGGTAGTCGGCGACCTTGGCGGCGTCGATCGAACGCTGCGGGAAGATCGAGCCCGGGACCGCGGCGACGGACAGGAGGAGCAGGAGGAACAGGGCGGTCCGCATCGAGGTGAGCGACCGCCACGCCCAGCGGGCCCAACCGACCGGCCCGAGCCTGGGCTGGGTGACAGGGGCGCGGGCCGGGGTCTGGGTCGCCATCAGAGCACCGTCGTGAAGCCGCCGACGAGGTCGGCCTGGACCCAGGCGACGAGGTCGGTCCAGACGCCGGTGACCATCAGCACGCCCACGGTCAGGAGCAGCACGCCACCGAACAGGTGAATACCCCGCCGGTGCCGGCGCAGCCACGTGCCGGCACGGGCGGCGCGTGAGTACCCCGCGGCGATGAGGACGAAGGGAACGCCGAGACCCAGCGAGTACGCAACGGCGAGGGCGACCCCGCGACCGACGGCGCCGCCGTCGGCGCTGAGCGGGGCGGTGAGGGCGAGGATCGCCGCCAGGGTCGGCCCGGTGCAGGGCGCCCACCCCAGTGCGAACGCCGCACCCAGAAGCGGTGCCCCCGCCAGTCCGGCCGCCGGCTTCCACCGAGGAGCGGCCATCCGCTGCAGCCCGATCCCCGACCCGACGCCGAGGAACACCAGCGCCAGGACGATGACCACGGCTCCTCCGAGACGGGTGAGCAGATCAAGGTGCTCACGCAGCGCGAAGGAGACGGCCGACGCCAGTGCGACCAGCACGATGAAGACCACGGTGAACCCGAGGACGAAGAGCAGCGCGCCGAGGACGAGGTTGGCACGGCGGCGCTGCTCCAAGGCGACGTCCGACAAGCCGGTCACGTAGCCGAGGAAACCGGGCACGAGGGGAAGCACGCACGGTGAGGCGAAGGAGACCAGCCCCGCTGCCAGCGCGACGGCCAGGGCGATGGGAAGGGCGGCCGTCGCGACGGTCGCGTCGGCGGCGGGGGCCAACGACCCGGTCACGTCGGCTCGGCCAGCACGTCGTCGACGAGCGCGGTGAGCGTCGACGCGGTGGTGGCACCGAGGACGCGCGCGGCGATGCGGCCCTGCCGGTCGAGGACGAGCGTGCTCGGGGTGGCAGCGGCCTTGCCCTGCAAGGCAAGCATCGGCTGTCCGCCGCTCGCACTGTCGCTGAGCGACGGGTACGTCACGCCGTTGGCCTTGAGGAACGCGGCCGCGGTCGCGGCACCCTCCTTGATGTCGATGCCGACGAAGGCGACCGGCTTTTGCGCGGCCGAGTAGGACTGCCAGACCTGCTGCAAGTGGGGCGTCTCGTCGACGCACGGGGCGCACCACGACCCCCAGACGTTGACGACGACGACCTTGCCCGCAGCGTCGGCAGTCGTGGACCACGTCTTCCCGTCGACGGTCGTTCCCGAGAGGGACACCGTCGTGCTCCGTGAGGCGGCCGCCAGCTGCTGCACCGTGCCGTCCCCTGCGACGTAGCCTTTGCCATCGCCGGCCATTGCTTGCGCCGCAACGCTGTTGGGGTCCTCGGTGCATGCTCCGGTCAGGAGCGCCACACCCAGTGCATAGGCAGCGACGAACCTCCCGCGCCGCCGAAAAGGACCAGCCGTCACGCGCCCGCCTTCTTGGCCGCGCGGCCGAGCAGCTCGGCGGCGGGTTCGGTGTAGGCGATCGAGGTCAGGTCGTCCGCCGCATACGTGAGAGATGTGAGTGAAGCGAGCGCGCACTCGCGCTTGCGCGGGTCGTGCCACAGCCGCTTGCCCTCGAGCTTCTTGCGGACGGTCCAGATCGGCAGCTGGTGGGAGACGAGGACCGCCTCGTGCCCGTATGCGGTGGTGCGCGCGTCGGCGATCGCCCCGAGCATGCGGTCGGCGATGTCCTCGTAGGGCTCGCCCCAGCTCGGCGTGAACGGGTTCACCAGGCGCGGCCACACCGACGGCCTGGACAGGGCCCCGTCGCCGATGCCGAACGTCTTGCCCTCGAAGTAGTTGCCCGCCTCAATGAGCCGGTCGTCGGTCTCGACGGACAGATCGAGCGCCGCGGCGATCGGGACGGCGGTCTCCAGGGCTCGCTCGAGCGGTGACGCGACGATCCCGACGACGTCGTGGTCGGCGAGGAACCGGGCCACCTGGTCGGCCATCTCGCGACCGAGCTCGGAGAGCAGGTACCCGGGCAGCCGTCCGTAGAGGATCCCGTCCGGGTTGTGTACCTCGCCGTGCCGCATGAGGTGCACGACCGTGACCGGCGGGTTCATGCGCCGATTGTCGCAAACCCGCGGGCCGCGGCCCGGCACGCGTCCGGAACCGCCGCCAGGACGTGATCCACCGCGTCGTCGTCGTGGGCGGCGCTGACGAACCACGCCTCGAACGCGCTCGGGGGCAGGTGCACGCCGCGGCTCAGCATGGCGTGGAAGAACCCGGCGAACGCCTCGGTCGACTGGGCCTGGGCGTGGTCGTAGTTGCGCACCCGCCCCTCGCGGAAGAACACGCTGAACATCGACCCCGCCCACTGCACGGTATGCGGCACACCCTCGCGTCCCAACCCCGCCGAGACGGCGTCGGCAATCGTGCGACTCACCACGTCGAGCCGCTCGTAGACCTCCGGCGTGCAGCCGCGCAGCGTTGCCAGGCCGGCGGCGGTGGCGACCGGGTTCCCGCTGAGGGTCCCCGCCTGGTAGACCGGCCCGGCCGGCGCCAGGAAGGCCATGATCTCGGCCCGCCCCCCGAACGCCGCCGCCGGGAACCCGCCGCCCATGACCTTGCCGAAGGTGAACAGGTCCGGCGACCCCGACGCATACGGGCCCTCCAGCCCGTACCACCCCGAAGCCGAGCAGCGGAACCCGGTCATGACCTCGTCGCTGACGACCAGCGCGCCGTGCTCGTGGGCGGTGCGCAGCAACCCGTCGGTGAACCCGTCCGCCGGCGGCACGACGCCCATGTTCCCGGCCGCGGCCTCGGTGATGACGCACGCGATCTCGTGCCCCCGGGCCGCGAAAGCCGACTCGACCGCGGCGAGGTCGTTGTAGGGCAGCACGATCGTCTCGGCGGCGGCCGACGCCGGCACCCCGGCCGAGTCCGGCAGGCCGAAGGTCGCGACGCCCGACCCCGCGGCCGCCAGCAGCGAGTCGACGTGCCCGTGGTAGCAGCCGGCGAACTTCACGACCACGGTCCGGCCGGTGTAGCCCCGCGCCAACCGCATGGCAGTCATCGTGGCCTCCGTGCCGCTGTTGACCAGGCGCACCTGTTGGGCGGGGGTGCGGGCCACGATCTCCTCGGCGAGGGCCACCTCGTTCTCTGACGGGGTCCCAAACGAGAATCCTCGCGTCGCCGCCTCCTGCACGACCGCGACCACGGAGGGGTGCGCGTGTCCGAGGATCATCGGCCCCCATGAGCCGACGAGATCGACGTAGCGGCGGCCGTCGACGTCGGTCAGCCACGGGCCCGTGGCACTGGCCATGAACCGGGGCGTGCCTCCGACGGCACGGAACGCCCGGACCGGTGAGTTGACGCCTCCGGGGATGACGGCCCGGGCGCGGTTGAGAAGCGCGACCGAGGCCGGGGCCTCCAGGGGATAGGTCGGCAGGTCGGTATGCGTCGAGCTCACCGCGGCATTCTCGCAAGCCCGCTCGGGCGTTGGCTGGGCGGCGTCAGCCCTCGCGGCTGAGGGCGAGCTCGGCCTCGTCGAGGTCGGCCTCGAGCTCGGCCTCGGCACACGCCTCGGCGACGACGGCCTGGTGGACGCCGAGCGCCGCGTCGCGGACCTTGCCCATCGCCACCCCGAGGGCGGCGAACTCCTCCCGCGTCATGACGTCGAGCAGGTGGTGACGCACGCTCTCGACGTGGGCCTTGGACATCTCGACGAGCCGCTCCCGGCCTTCGTCAGTGAGAACGAGCTCGACCCCGCGACGGTCGGACAGGCACGACTGGCGCTCGACCCAGCCCCGCTTCTCCAGCCGGGCAGCGGTATGGGTCAAGCGGCTGCGGGACTGCACGACGAGGTCGGCCAGCTCGGACATCCGCAGGCGGGCGCCGCCGCTCTCGCTGAGCATGGAGAGGATCTCGTACTCGGTCAGCTGCAGGCCGTGCGCCTGGAGGTCGCGGTCGAGGGCCTCCTCGAGGTACCGGCTCCCGCGCAAGTAGGCACGCCAGGACTCCTGCTCGCCGTCGGTCAGCCAGCGAGGTTCGTCCAGCTCCACGCGCACCCGATGGTCCTTCCTGTCGGTTCCAATCATATGTTCGAACGGCCTTCCCAGCTTCGACATTCCTAGAGAGCGGTCTCTGCCGGTGCCCCGTCCAGGCCCTAGGCCCGGCACCCGCCCACGATCCGCATACGCGAGAATGAAACCCGTGGCGAGACGGTCGGTGCGGTGGGACGGCGCTCGAGTCGGGGCCTTGGTCGGCGCGGTAGGAGGCCTCCTCTTCGTCCTGCTCAACGCCTGGCCGCTGGGCGACCCCTGGGCCAACACTGTCCGGGTCATCGGCGGGCTGTGGTTCCTCGGGGTGCTGTGGGCGATATGGCGAGTGCCCGACGACCCCGATGCGGTCCGCCCCGGCGCCCGCCAGATGCAGGCGTTCTGGATCGTCGTCGCCATCGAGGTGGTGCTCATCATCGGTGGCACCCAGTTGGCCATCCGCGTGCTGGACCTGCCCAGTGCGTCGCTGCCCTGGGTGTCGACCGTGCTCGGGGTGCACTGGCTGGTGTTCCGGATGGTGTTCCGGGAAGACGTGTTCCTCTGGCTGGGCTGGTTCACCCTGACCTGCGGTCTGGTCGGGCTGCTTGTCGCGCTGACCGGCGTGGCCGGAGCGGACGCCCTCGCCGCCACGACGATCTCCAGCGGTCTTCTCGTCGGTGTGATCATGCTCGGCGCCGTCGGCATCGACGCCGGCCGGCGTCGTCAGCGGCTGCTCATCCGCCAAGCCAGGAAGCGGCCTCCCGGGCGTAGTAGGTGAGGGTCACCTGGGCGCCGGCCCGCTTGATGGAAGTCAGCGCCTCCAAGGCGCACCTACGGCGATCGATCCAGCCGCGCTCGGCGGCCGCCTCGATCATCGAGTACTCCCCGCTGATCTGGTACGCGGCGACGGGCACCGTGGCGATCTCCGCCGCGGCCCGCACGACGTCGAGGTTGGAGAGGGCGGGCTTGACCATGACCAGGTCGGCGCCCTCGTCGAGGTCGAGCTGGATCTCGCGGAGCGCCTCGACGAGGTTCGCCGGGTCCTGCTGGTAGGTCGCCCGGTCCCCCACCAGCGACGACTCGACCGCCTCGCGGAACGGGCCGTAGAAACCGCTGGCGTACTTCGCCGCGTACGCGAGGACGATCGTGTCGGGGAAGCCGGCCGCGTCGAGGGCGGACCGGACCACCCGGACCTGGCCGTCCATCATGCCGCTCGGCCCGACCACGTGGGTTCCGGCGCGGGCCTGTGCGACGGCCATCGACGCATACCGCTCGAGGGTCGCGTCGTTGTCGACCCGCCCGTCGGCGGTCAGCACGCCGCAGTGACCGTGGTCGGTGAACTCGTCCAGGCACAGGTCTGACATGACGACGAGGTCGTCGGCAACCGCATCCCGCACGCGGGCCACGGCGACATTGAGGATCCCGTCGGGGTCGTCGGCGCCGGAGCCCACCGCGTCCTTGCTCGTCGGTACTCCGAAGATCATGAACCCGCCGACGCCCGCGGCCACGCAGTCGCGGGCCTCCTCCACGAGCGAGTCCAGGGTGTGCTGGACGACGCCGGGCATCGACGAGATCGGCACCGGCTCGGTGGCACCCTCCTTGACGAAGACCGGCAGTACGAAGTCGCGCGGGTGCAGCCGCGTCTCGGCGACCAGCGCCCGGACGGCCGCGTTCTGCCGCAGCCGCCGGGGCCGGATCACCGGTTGCTCGACGCCCATGCTCAGGACCTCTGAACGTCTCGTATGCGTCAGCGCGCCCGGCGCCGAGCGGTCGACTTGGTCTCGCTGGGCCGGCGCACGCGCTCGCCGGCTTCCTGCGCGGCGATGGCCAACCCGAGGCCGTGCGCGGCCAGGGCGTCGACCAGCGCGTCGGAGGAGGCCTCGGGCGCCATGACGTCGACGTGGAGCCCCGCCTCTTCGGCGGCCTTGGCCGTGGCCGGGCCGATGACCGCGACGACGGTCGACGGATGCGGCTTGCCGGCGATGCCGACCAGGTTGCGGACCGTCGAGCTGGACGTGAAGACCACCGCGTCATACGCGCCGGACTTGATCGCGTCGCGGACCTCGGCGGACGGCGGCGCCGCCCGGACCGTGCGGTACGCCGTGACGTCGTCGACCTCCCAACCCATCTGCTGCAGGCCGGCCACCAGGGTGTCGGTGGCGATGTCCGCACGGGGGAGGAACACCCGGTTGATCGGGTCGAGGACCTCGTCGAACTCCGGCCACTCGACGAGGAGACCAGCGGCCGACTGCTCGCCCGAGGGGACGAGGTCGGGCTGGATGCCCCAGTCGCGAAGGGCGGCCGTGGTGACGCCGCCGACGGCCGCGATCTTGAGGCCCGAGAACGCCCGGGCGTCCAGCCCGGACTCCTCGAACTTCTCGCGCACGGCGCGGACGGCGTTGACCGAGGTGAACCCGACCCACTCGTAGCGGCCGGTGACCAGGCCCCTGATGGCTCGGTCCATCTGCTGCGGTGTGCGCGGCGGCTCGACGGAGATCGTCGGCACGACGTCGGCCTTGGCGCCGTAGAACGCCAGCCGCTCATCGGTCGGACCGGCCTGGTCCTTCGTCCGCGGCAGCAGCACGTTCCAGCCGAACAGTGGCTTGGTCTCGTACCACGACAGCTCGTCGCGCAGGGCCACGCTCGGTCCCACGACGGCGAGCGACGGGAAGTGGACCGTCGACTCGGTGAGCAGCGCCTCGGCCTGACCGAGGGTGGTCACCCGGCTCACCTGCCGGGTGGTCGTGCCGCACTCGGTGAGGAGGACCGGCGTGTCCTCCGACCGACCTCCCCCGAGCAGGCCCGCGAGGGCCGGCGCCAGTGTCTCCGGTGCGCCCAGGATCACCACGGTGACGTGGTCGGAGGTCGCGGAGGCCCAGTCGTGACGTCGGTCGCCCGCGTCGACCACGTGCACCGCGGTCGCCTGCTGCGTCGTGAGCGGCACGCCGGCATACATGGGAACGGCGGAGGCGGCGCTGACGCCCGGCACGACCTCGAACGGGATCCCGGCCTTGTGCAGGGCCAGCGCCTCCTCGGCGAGACCGCTGAAGAGGGCGGGGTCACCGTCGAGGAGCCGGACGACGAGGCCGTCGCCACCGAGCGCCTTGGCGGTGCGGACGATCAGCTTGGCGCGGGAGGCGCGGGTCAGCTCCTCACCGTGCTCTCCGTGGCCGGCGTCGACGACGGTGACGTCGGACCGACAGAACCGGGCGAGCAGCTCTTCGCGGTTGATCTGGTCGAGAACGACGGTGTCGGCGGCCGCGAGCCGGTCCCGCGCCCGCAGGGTGACGAGTCCGGGGTCGCCGGGGCCGGCACCGACGAAGGCGACGCGGCCGACTGGCTTGCCCGCGCGGGGGGTAACTGTGGGGGTCACGAGACGTGCTCCGTGTGGTGTTGGTGTTCTGTGGTCAACGTCGGGACGGCGCGGGGTATGCCGTCGGGCGGCTTGTCGTGCGTGGCCGAGGAGGCGGTGAGCGCGGCGGCGCCGGCCTCGAACATCAGGGCGGCGAGGCGGCGGCCAGTGCCGGCCGGGTCGTCGCGAGTTCCGTCGACGGAGCGGCGCAGCTCCGCGGAGCCGTCGACCGCGCCGACGAAGGCGTGAAGCGCCAGGGCCGGCCCCTCGGCGACCTCGGCCAGAGCCCCGACCGGAGCAGTACACCCGGCCTCGAGCGCGGCCAACAGCGCACGTTCGGCCGTAACGCACACCCGGGTGTCGGCGTCGTCCAGCGCCGCGACCGCCACGCGCGCGTCGGTGCGGTCCTCCCGGCACTCGACGGCAAGCGCGCCCTGACCAGGGGCCGGCAGCATCCGCGCCGGGTCGAGCGTCTCGGTGGCCTCCTCCAGGCGGTCGATGCGGGCCAGTCCGGCACGGGCCAGGACCACCGCGTCGACCGCCGCGGACCGGACCAGCTCGAGCCGGGTGTCGACGTTGCCGCGGACCGTCACGACCTCCAGCCCGCGCCCGAGTGCCCGCAGCTGGGCCGCCCGGCGCGGCGAGCCGGTCCCGACCACCGAGCCGGCCGGCAGCTCGCCGAGGGTCAACCCGTCCCGGGCGACCAGCACGTCGCGCGGATCCTCCCGGGTCGGTGTGGCCGCGACGACCAACCCCGGCTCCGGGGTGGTCGGCAGGTCCTTGAGCGAGTGGACAGCGAGGTCGATCTCGCCGTCGAGCAGCGCCCGACGGATGGCGGCGGCGAAGACCCCCGTGCCCCCGATCGTCGTCAGCGCCTCTGCGGACCGGTCGCCGAGCGTCGTGATGGGCACCAGGTCGACCTCGTAGCCGAGCGCCCGCAGCTCGTCGGCCACCTGGGTGGCCTGCGCGAGCGCGAGGGTGCTGCGGCGGGTGCCGACCCGGAGGGTGGTCACGGTGCACCCCCGATCTCGGAGTGCACCGTCGTGGGTGGCGTCGACACGGCGGCCACCGTGTGCGGGTCGAGGTCGAACAGCTCGCGAAGCGCCGCGGCGTAGTCCTCGCCGTGACCGTCGCTGGTCAGCTCCTTGATTCGGACCGTCGGCGTGTGGAGCAGCTTCTCGACCACCCGGTGGACGACGTGCTGGATCTCCACCCGCGTGGCCTCGTCGAGGTCGGGCAGCCGGTGGTCGAGCCGCTCCATCTCGCTCGCAACGACGGCCGCCGCCCGCGAGCGGAGTGCGGCGACGGTGGGGGCCACCGACTTGACCATGCGCGAGGCGAGGTAGGCGGCGACCTCCCCGGTGACCAGGTCGCGGACCGCCTGCACCTCGGGCAGCGTCTCGACGTCAGCGCCCTCGGCGAGCAGCGCGCCGAGGTCGCCGAGCCCGACCAGGGTGGTTCCCGGTAGGTCCGCGACCGCGGGGTCGACGTCGTGCGGCAGGGCCAGGTCGACGAACACGCGCCCATGCGGGCGAGTCGCCGCCGCGGCGGCGACGATGTCCGCCCCCACGAGATAGTGGGCCGAACCGGTCGAGGAGATGACCACGTCAGCCTCGGCGATGGCCTCCACGAGGCGGTCGATGGCGACGGCCCGGCCACCGGTCGCTTCGGCCAGCCGCTCGCCGCGGGCCAGGGTGCGGTTGGCGACGAGGATGCCTCGCACGCCGCGGCGTGCGGCGGTCGTCGCGGCCAGGCTGGACATGCCGCCGGCGCCGAGGACGAGCACGGTGCGCGACTCGAGGTCCTCGAGCCGGCGCTCCGCCTCGTCGAGCCCGGCCTCCACGAGGGATCGGCTCACCGAGTCGATCGCGGTCTCGTGGTGAGCGCGCTTGCCCACCCGAAGTGCTTGCTGAAGAAGGGAGTTCAGCGACTCGCCGACCGTTCCAGCACGCTGGCCGGCCCGTAGGGCGTCACGTAGCTGGCCGAGGACCTGGGCTTCGCCGACGGCCATCGAGTCCAGGCCGGCGGCCACGGCGAACGCATGGGCGACGGCCCGGTCCTCGTAATGGACGTAGAGATGAGCCGTCAGCTCGGCGCGGTCCACGCCCGAGGCCTCGGCGAGCGCCTCGCCGATGGCCGCGATGGCGCCGTGGAAGGTGACTGCTTCCGCATACACCTCGAGGCGGTTGCACGTGGTGAGGACGACCGACTCCCCGACCGCGTCTGAGGCCGCGACCCGGTGCGCGAGCGCACCGGCGGGCGCCCCGGCGACAGCCTCCAGCAAGGCGATCGGCGCGGTGCGGTGGGACAGGCCGATGACGAGCAGGCTCACCGGGCGACTCCAACCGGCTGGTCGAGGGGCTCGACCTGCATCTCGCGGAACGCCAGCACGTGGAGCTCGGTGCTCAGGTCGACCCGGCGAACGTTGGTGCCCGGTGGCGGGTTGAGCACCGCCGGGGCGAAGTTCAGGATCGACCGGATGCCCGCTGCCGCCATGGCCTCGCAGACCTGCTGAGCCGAGGACGCCGGCGTCGTGATCACCCCGATGGCGATCTTCCGGCTGCGGATGAGCCGCCGCAGCTCGGTCATCGGGCTTATGACGACGTCACCGACGCGGCCACCGCCGACGGTCTGGTCGTCGTCGAACAGCGCGGCCACGTGGAACCCGCCGGAGGCGAACCCGGAGTAGGCGGCGAGTGCCCGGCCCAGGTTGCCCATCCCGACGATGGCGACCGGCCAGTCCTGGCTGAGCCCGAGCGCGCGGGAGATCTCGACGGCCAGATGATCGACCTCGTACCCGACGCCCCGCACGCCGTAGGACCCCAGATGGCTGAGGTCCTTGCGCAGCTGCGTCGAACGCACCCCCGCGGCCGCCGCCAGCTCCTCGGAGGAGACGCTCTTCGTGCCGCGTTCGGCGAAGTCGGTGAGCGCGCGCAGGTACTCCGGCAGCCGGGCGACGGTTGCGTCAGGAATCTCCCGACGGGTCGCGGGGTCGGCGGACACGGTCGCTCACCGGCTCCTTTCCGTGGTGGCCCCAAGCGAGCG